>NZ_JBQTCX010000033.1:0-39648 GCF_052663115.1 Niallia yueguangensis | reverse complement strand
GCTGTGCGCCTGTTGGGTCTCCCTCTGACTCGCTTTTCCCGTAAGAGTCTCACGCCTGGAACGAAGATCAACATAGTGCCAAAATCAACAATGAGCTTTAACATAACTATTTAATTAAAAACAATCCTAATAAACATCGATTTGTTTGACGCTTTTTCAAAAAAAGAATTGACTTTTTGTCCTATGGTTTGTATTATATATCTTGTGTCTAATAAATATTATATTATGGCGGTGTAGCTCAGCTGGCTAGAGCGTACGGTTCATACCCGTGAGGTCGGGGGTTCGATCCCCTCCGCCGCTATCTCTTAAAAAGACTGTAGAAAATTTCTACAGTCTTTTTTTATGTTTATTCACAAGGGTTAGATGCTGGCCGGTTAAATACGCCACGTCCTGTGGCGACACCGGCACTAGTACATCCTGTACGTCGGAGCTGGATGCGGACACAACCGCCAAGCTATCCACAATCCCATTTCGTTTATAATTTCCTATACGACAAAAAAGCAAGCCAGTACGGCTTGCTTAAGCTACGGGAATATATAAACGATAAACCGTGCTATTTATTAGAAATTCAGCAGCAAGTTACCCTCGTCTAGCGCCTCTTCCCCCGCGTTTAGACTCAGTATTTCGTTTTAGAGATGCTAATCGATCTTCACTGTCTTTTAAGAAACGAGCCATCTTTGACTCAAAATTCTCTCTCGGCGCACGATTATCATTCTGTTTTGCGTGACGTGGTCTTTGAGAGTTACCTGAATATCCACCTCTAGATTCTCTTCTTTCTCCGCGCTCATATGATCTCTCTGGCCTTTCTGGTCTTTCTGGTCTGTCTTTTGCTTTTTTAATGGACAGGCCAATTTTTCCGTCCTTCTCCACATTAATTACTTTTACTTCTACTTGATCGCCTACTTTTAAATGCTCGTTAATGTCTTTAACATAATTGTCTGCGACCTCACTAATGTGAACAAGACCTGTAGCGCCTTCAGGGAGTTCAACAAACGCACCAAAATTAGTAATTCCTGTTACTTTTCCTTGTAACTTGCTGCCTACTTCGATTGACATAAAAAAGTTTTGCCTCCTTAAGGATATAAAAAATCATGCTTATACTATATTATACAAAATGAAAAAAAAGGGTGTCAATATCAGGCTGTCGACAAACGCCCGCTTTCTTCGTTGTTAGCCTTGCTCAGATGCTCATACCCAACCACGGTAACGCCGCTCCTCCCAAGGCTTCACGCTGTGATGCATCAAACGTTTTCGATCAGCCTGAAGTTTCTGCTAAAATCACTTCGTCTACACTCTGACTACAACTGACTTTCTTATTATTTTTCACTTTTCTTATTATCATCTTTTTCATTAGGAATATTAAAGATTATTTCCCCTTTTTTAGATAAAAATAAATCTTTGCGAGCGAGTTTTGCTAAATACTCTTGATCATTTAGTTTCGTAATTTGATCATTTAGCTTCTTTTCCTGTTGTTGCAGTGAAGCAATTTTCACATCCAGCTTCTTTTTTTCTGCTGTTTTCTCTTCTAATGTGGAGCTTTGAGATATGAGTGTAGATATCATCAAAAATCCAATAACTGCAACAAAAAGTGAAAAAACTGCTAATCGACGGAATAATAGTTTTTTCCTTCTTGCCCCACTTATACTGGTCGCCTCTTGTTGCATAGAATATTCTGGTTGCATTTTTGCAATATCTTCTTTTTTTAATGCACTCATACAAGGCTCCTCCTTTCATTATTGTTTTTTTCTATTAGAAATCCATGTTATCCAATAATTCTTTATTTTATTGGAATATCCTGCAAATTTACTAAAGAACTTCTCGACGTATTTTTTACCTTTATTCGGCATAATAAGCCAAAAGAGTGTGAAAATCCACTTTATCGGCATAAATAATATCTTTAGTATAAATCTTAATACCGTTACCACAAATTTCGACAGTGCCATAAGTCCCTTAAATAAAATAATCATAATGGAAACAAGCAATAAAACCAAAGACCTGATTGGCTTGTACACAATCGTGATAAGTAATTTGACGATAAAATGATAGAACTGCACACTAATAGAAATAAACCACTTTAATGAACGAAGATATGGTGTTTTCACAATACTTTGGTAAAAAGCAAATCCTAAAACTAACGCTAAAGCAATATAAACACGCACTTCACCCTGGTTAACTAAAAATAGAACATAAAAGATCAACAGTGCTTGAAAAATCCAAAAAAGAAGATCATGAAAAAAAACAATGATTCGTTTTCGTTCCGGTCTTTTTAAAAAATATTGATACGTATCTAAACAAAGTCCAAACAATAAGCCCATGCCAACCATCGCCAGCATGGTCATAAATTGCACCGATAAAGTCATCGGAATATCTTGCTAAAGAAACCTTTAGCTTTTTCTCCATTTTGTTCATCTACATATACTAAATCAAAAACCTTTCCTTTTATAGAAACAATGCCTTTTTCCACATCTAAGTTTTTCATTTGAAGATTTTGTCCTCTAATAGATAAAAAACCCATCACCGTTTCTAATAGAAACTCTTCGTTATCAAAGCTCTCCACTTGCTTAACCCCAGTAATATCTAGAAGCTTTCTTCCTCTCATAATAACATCATGTTCTACCGTACTGCTTTTAGTTGTATTCGACTCATAATATTGGCTCATATTTTATCCCTCACAATCGCATAGTACAATCTACTTGTACCATTGTATGAAGAATAAAAAAAATTAGAACATGAAGAAAAGCGGAAGCGCCTTGCTCAGGACATGAAGCTGACACCTGTCTATATTCAGTAAAAAGTCTTTATACTATTATACACTTAAGAAAGCGTTTCTTCTTTAAGAATGGTAAACATATTAGCTGCATCTTCCTTTTTTGTTGAGTCCTGCAGTATTTCCACCTTTACTGTTACTACTTTTTGTCCGAAGCGCACTTGGAGCTCATCTCCTACTTTTACGTTGGAGCTTGCTTTTGCTTGCTGCCCATTTATTAATATTCTTCCTTGATCCGCAACTTCTTTTGCTAATGTTCTTCTTTTAATTAATCTTGATATTTTTAAAAATTTATCTAAACGCAATATAATCCCTCCGTTATTCGATTTCTTTCTTTTTAGCTTCCTCCCAAAACTCATCCAACTTGTCTAAACTTAACTCATGAAAAGATTTACCGACCTTTTTTACTTGTTCTTCTATATACTGAAAACGCTGAATAAATTTCTGGTTTGTTTGATAAATAGCCAGTTCAGGGTCTATTTTGTAAAACCTACCTATATTAACAATGGAAAAAAGAATATCACCAAACTCTTTTTCCATCTTTTCCGGATGATTGCTATTTGCAAGCTCTTCTTTAAACTCTTCTATTTCTTCTTGGACCTTTTCCCACGCCTGTTCTACCTCAGACCAGTCAAATCCTACACCTGCTGCTTTTTTTTGCAGTTCAAATGCTCTTAAAAGATTAGGAGCCGCACTATTAACCCCATCTAAAATAGAAGCTTCCGTTTGTTTTTGTTCTAAACTTTTTGCTTTTTTCCAATGTTCCATGACATCGTCCACTGTTTCTGCTGTTTCTTCTCCAAAAACATGGGGATGTCTGCGAACCATTTTAGAGGAAATCCCCTCAATCACATCATCAATACTAAAAAATCCTTCGTCTTCCCCAATTTGACTATGGAGCATGACTTGCAATAAGACATCTCCTAATTCTTCTATTATATGATCAATATCTTTTTCATTAATGGCTTCAATCAGTTCAAAACATTCTTCCACAAGATATTTCCGTAAAGATTCATGTGTTTGTTTTTTATCCCATGGGCAGCCATCTGGTCCCCTTAATGTTGCAATAATTTGTCGCAATCTCGTAAATTCTTTATTTAATATCTCTTGATTACGCACAGGAGGAACATAAACAGAAGTTAAATTATTTAAATTTACTTCCCTGTCCAACTCATGCAATTCTATTTCCTTTATCCACTCATCCTTGCTTCCAGCGGCCGTAATGATTGTAACAGGATAATCATAAGGAAGCTTCTCCATTAACGTTAATTTTACTTCTGAGGCAGAAAACGCATCATATACTTGGCCAATAATCAAATGATGTCGAAACTGAATTTCATTAATATGAAGAGACGTACCATCCAAAAGCTGAAATCCGTCGATTGGATCTACCTTTACTGCTTGAAAGATGCTGTCTAAAAAGCTTTGACCACCGCCAAATGATAAATCCACTTTTCCTTCTTTGCTTTTTTCAATTAAAAGCTGCACCGTTTTTTCGGCTACAAGGGGATGTCCTGGAACCGCATAGATAATTTCTTCTTTGCCCGCTTCTTCCAACAGAAACGCAACTATCTCTTTATATACCGCTTCAAACTGATCATGTTTTTCATAAATAGCATCAAAATAATGAAAGTTTGCTCCTTCTGCCTCTAAAACTTCCACAACCGGATGATCCATTGTACGCATATATACCTTTTTTTCTTTATTCATTAAAGTTCTATATACACCTAAAGGAAGTTGATTTATATCCCCTGCACCTAATCCAATAATCTCAATTGTTTTCAATATACTACCTCCTTTTTTCCGGTAAAAAAATCAACATTTTACTGCCAAATGGCAACAATATCAAGTCTTCTTTTTTAAAAATATCAGCTCTAATCACAATAAAAAGATAAGTGATGGTGCCAAGTATGACACCACTCATTGCTTGAAAACTCGAAAAAAGCCGGTCATGATGAGTAAAAATGGCAAAAAAATCAGTTAATAGTAAATAAACTTTTAAAACAACAAACATCACTAAAGCGCCCCAAAATATAACACCAACACTTTTTTTATTTACGAGCGGGTGTTTTAATACAAACGCTAATCTTAATAACAAAAAGATCATTATAATAATCAGTGTGATATTGGAAGCAATACTTGCTCCAACTGTTCCATACGCCTCTACTAATAGTTTATTGAGGCCGTATTTTATAAAAAAAGAACATAATATTACGACTGCAGGATACAAAGGATGTCCTAATCCTTGTAAGATTGCTGTAGATGTAACAATAATAGCATTTAATAAAATAAGAAAGGAAAAAATAGAGAGTACAGCCGAACCATTTGTATTTTCAAATAACATCGTATTCGTTTCCTGTATAATGCTAAGCAGCCCTACAGTTGCTCCTATCCCTATAAATAACCCAATGGTTAGCGATAATTGGATTTTTTCCACTAATTTTTTTCGATTATTTTTAAGTTTTTCGCCTGTAATAAAAGGAACAAGTGTTAATGCCATGGACGTAGTTAAAATGGTCCCCACCTGTATTAACGGCTGACCTCGATCATATACTCCTTTTAATTCCTTTGCTGTATTACTGTTGATCCCGGAGGAAACAAGCTCCGCATATAAATTTAATGAATCCGCTAGTTGCAGTAATATTAAAAGCATACTACTGATGGAAATGGTTAACCCTTCAAAGATAAGTTTTTTATATATTTTTTTATTACGCTTTTGATTATACGTAGGCGGTCTAAATAAGGAAAAGGAATAAGCGCCTTTTTTATAATAGTAAAATAGCAGCAAGAGAGAAATCAAACCTCCGGTAACGGATCCAAACATTGCTCCTGCTCCAATCGTATACAAAGAAAAGCCCTGATAAGTAAAAGTGATTGCCGTAATTAAAATCGTACTAACACGAATAAGCTGTTCTCCTACTTGAGAAATAGCCGTTGGCACCATAAAACCTTCTCCTTGAAATATCCCCCGCAAAAAGGCAATAAGCGGCGAAATAAGAAAAGAAAAAGAGATAACCTTTAATAATTGAGTTAATGCAGGATCTCCCATTAATTCCGCTAAATAATCAGCACTAGTAAATAAGAAGAAAAATGAAATAATGCCTATACATGATAAGAAGAAAAATGACGACCTTAGCAAATTAGATAACCCAATATGATCTTCTTCCATCTTCAATTCCATATATAACTTTGAAAGAACAACAGGAAAACCATATGTAGAAAGAGCAGCAACCACTCCATAAAACGGATATACTTGTTGATAAATATAAAACCCAGTATCACCAACAATATTTTGAAAAGGAATACGATAAACTGCACTTAATATTTTTGTAATTAACGCCCCAATTGTAAGAATAAAAGCTCCTTTAAACCAGTCGCTTGATTGTATATTAGGCTTCACAAGAAAAGCCCCTTCCTATATCTGTATCGCTTGTATTATAGCATAGTTCCTTTGTGTATAAACTTATACAATTTCACAAGTTTGAGTCAAGCATTTGTGGGCCCTCCAGAAAAGAAAGCAAATTCATTATTTTTGGGTTCTCTCTTGGTACATATTTTTCATTTTTTTAAAGCTCATTGTTGATTTTATAGAAGGTCCGCAGCAGGAATACACTTCGCTTTCCACGGGCGAATGCCAAGCCTCCTCGTCGCTTCGCTCCTGCGGGGTCTCGCCTATTTCGCTTTTCCCGTAGGAGTCTTCGTGTATTCCTGCTGCTCGGTACTTCAAATAGAGACAAAAACTATAATACAATTGGTTAAGGCGTTCTTCTTGATTCTCCGTTTCCAGCGTTCCACTCATTCAAACAATGTTTTCAATGCCAACTGATCCAGGATAGCCACCAACCCAGTGATCATGGCACTTACACCTTTTTCCACCCAACTACAGTCATTTTTAAGTCTTTTGGCAAATACGCTCATTGTCCCCCCTTCCATTGACAAACGATCATTTGATCTTTCACCAATTGAAAGGTTAAGTTTTTGCCCACATTAATTTTACTCATACATTTCACAAAACTTTATTAGTGTACAGCTCCTCATAAAAAAAAGAAACCAAGCAAATACTTGGTTTTAGCTATCGAGAAAAGATTGTTTTTATTATCGTTCTTTCTCCTCAAATGCTCCTACTAAAAGCTTCTCACCAAACCTTTTATGCAATGAAGCTAATAAACAGAATAAGCAAAATAGGAACAAAAACAACCACATAACCCATCGGATGAGCAAAATTTAATGTCCAGCCAATCCCAAACCTCTTTTCAACAAATATGGAAGGATCATTTTTATTAAAATAAATGATGCCGCCTTTCCAAAAGCGATCTTCATCTACATCTACTACTTTTTCGTTTTCTAAATTAACTTCCATTTCCAACTTGGAATTTAACTTCCCTACTTTTACAGCAAAAATAAGGGAGCCTGCCAATGTTAAAATCAAAAATGCCATTGGCAGAATAATGATGAATACCGAATCATAAAGTTTCTGATATAATGTCGCAACTTGTAAAAATGAAAATAACATCGTAATAAAAATCGACATAAGCAGTAAAAGCCAACTTGTATATTTACGAAAAAGCAATTGTCTGATTCTAGAACCTTTTATATTTACAGCACTCAATTTTATGCCCGATCTTTTCGTTAACTCATGCATCCCTAAAAACATCCCTTGCATTGTTAGTAGTACTAGTAATAAAGCGATAACCGAAAAAGGTGTTTTTTCTGCAAAATGATCTGGCTGGCCATTAGGTCCCCAATGAGTAGGAATGCTCGCTGGAAATTGACTGTATTGCGATAAAGTAAAGATAATAATACCTATTGCAACGATGACTGGAAATAAAAATAAGTACCAAGGAAGCATTTCATCAGACTGTCGTAGACTTAATTGAGCCACCCTCACTTCCTTTAATTCGGAATACCATTGTTGGTCTCTTTTTAAGTGCAGCAGCTTACCGTGTAAATAAAAATACAAAGAAAGACACCATAAAATAATCCCGAATTGAACCATCAACCCTATTGTTGCAAGTTCATTTTCAGCTGCGTTAGAATATATTCCCCAAGCATAAAAAGTAATAAGAGCAGCACAGGAAACAAAAAATGTTATGAAAGAATATATTTTTTTATAATAGCGAACCTTCGGATAATTTATTTTTTCATCTGGTATACTTACCCCAAATACAACAGTTTTTCTTACGATAAACGGCAATATTGTTTCCATTAGAGAAATAAAACCAATAATGATTAAAAAAATTGTCATTCCCACAAGTATTACTCCCCTTCCACTACGGAACTTATATCGTTCACTAACTTATATAGATCTTCTTTGTTCATCCCTAAAACCAATGCCTCTACTATTACCGGTCTAAATTGGTCAACCAACTGCTGATAGCGCTCTTTTTCTTGCCAACTTTTTTGCAAGCAAATAATGGCTCCTGACTTAGGAACAATTTTGATGATTCCTTTTTCTTCAAGCTCATGGTAGCTCTTATTTACTGTGTGCATATTAATACTAAGATCGGCCGCTAATGACCTCACAGACGGCAGCATATCACCATCTTTTAACTCTCCGCGAATGATGCCTTCCATAATTTGATTGGTTAATTGCGCATAGATAGGTATATTAGATTGAGGCTCAATCTTAATTATCATTTTTCCCCCTCCATCTGTTCTATATATATTATAACAAACCTGTTCTATGTTTAGTAGAACAAAAATAAATATTTTTTTCTCCACATAAAAAAGGCAGCACATAGCCGGCTGCCTTTTTGTCATTCCAATAAATAACACTAATTGTTTACGATTCCATTTGTCTTGCTAAAAATCCTGCTGCTGTTTCAACTGCCTTCTTCTCTACTTCACCAAGTGTATTTTCCTTAGAGAAAATAATAACTGCACCTATTGGGTCTCCGTTGGCAATAATAGGACCAATCGCATAAGCTGAAATACTTTCAGTGTTACCATCAATTAAAGCAATTTGATCTTGTTGGTTCATTAAGATAGAAGTTCTATCCTCCATCGCTTTTTCTACCAGATCGCTTATATTTTTATTTAAATAGTCCTTTTTTGATCCCCCTGCAACAGCGATATAAGAATCCCTATCACAGATTAATACAGAGTTGCCTAAGCTATCATATAAAGCCTCTGCATACTCTTTTGCAAAATCACTTAGTTCACTGATAGGAGAATATTTTTTTAAAATCACTTCTCCATCTCGATCTACAAAAATTTCTAATGGATCTCCTTCGCGAATACGTAGTGTCCTTCTGATTTCTTTTGGGATTACCACACGGCCCAAATCATCGATTCGACGCACAATTCCAGTTGCCTTCATATCATGTTGCCTCACTTTCATCAGATGATTTTTTTAAATTTGGCAAATATTTATGAAATGTTCACCATATTTAAGAATAGTATCTTTCATATGGAAAGTTCTATGCATTTAATATGTAAAATTTTCTCTATGCTGTGATTCTTTCCAAATAAGAAAAGCGCAGGCTCCTTGATCAGCCCCGAAGAAAAATGTTCTCTTGTCTTAAAAAGCGCTCTTTACTTTTGGCTCTTTTCGTATAGATTGTTGTTATGTAACCCGCAGCATGAATACACTTCGCTTTCCGCGGACGAGTGCCGAGCCTCCTCGTCGCTATGCTCCTGTGGGGTTTCGTCTTTCTCGCTTTTCCCGCAGGAGTCTACTTGTATTCAGGCTGCTCAGTGCTTCAACCATGTTTATTGTTTTATTCAAAAACAACAAACTTTTAGAGACAAGAGGTTATCTTTCACAAGCGCCTTGTTCATCACTTAGATTATTTTATAAACACAAAAAGAGGGCAGCAACCCCTCTAGAATGTGAAGACAAAACTACAAGTCAGAAAGTATTTTCATTTAACTTGCTTCTTGCGGCTCCTTTTTAAAGCTATTAAACGCTTCTACCATTTCATAGCACGCGTCCAGCCATTTATCTGTTTCAATTCCTTTTACATAAAGGACCATTTTTAATTTTTTACCGTCCATTCCTAAACCAATCATTCTTCCATATTTAGAACTCTTTTCAAAAATCTTTTGACCATCAAGAAGATTACTGCTTTCCTCTGAAATAAGAATAAGCACTTCCTCTTTTGTTTGTTTGATTATTTCTACTCCAGCTTGTTTTCCGTAAACTTTCATTTCTGTTAACTTAAACAAATAAGCTACCTCAGCAGGATAATCTCCAAAACGATCAATCATTTCTTCTTGCAGTTCACTCAATTCTTCTAATGACGTAATGCCTCTAAACCTTTTATACATTTCAATTTTTTGCTGCCCATCATTAATATAAAAATCCGGGATGTAGGCATCAATATCTAAATCTAACTCAATCATCTGATTTCGCTGTTCATCAAAAGTTCCTCTTTTTTCTTCGATTGCTTCCTTCAACATTTGAGAATATAAATCAAAACCTACTGAGTCAATAAAACCGTGCTGCTGAGCCCCTAATAAATTCCCTGCACCTCTAATCGTTAAATCTCGCATAGCAATCTTAAAACCGGAACCTAGCTCTGTAAATTCTTTAATTGCTTGCAAACGTTTTTCTGCTACTTCTGTTAATACTTTATCTTTTCGGTATGTGAAATAAGCATATGCCACACGATTGGATCTTCCAACCCTTCCCCTTAATTGATAAAGTTGAGATAATCCCATCCGATCCGCATCTTGAACAATTAGGGTATTAACGTTTGGAATATCTACTCCTGTTTCAATAATCGTTGTACTCACCAGCACATCATATTCCCCTTCAAGGAAACTTAACATGACGGATTCCAACTCATTTTCTGTCATTTTCCCATGCGCATACGTAACTTTTGCATCAGGAACTAACATCGAAATTTCCTCTGCTTTTCTTTCAATATCTTCCACTCTGTTATAGAGAAAATAAATTTGGCCATTCCGTGCCAGCTCTCTCTCAATGGCTTCTCTTACAAGGCCTCCATTATACTCCATTACATACGTTTGAATAGGAAAACGATTTTCTGGAGGGGTTTCAATAACAGACAAATCTCTTACCCCCAACATGGACATATGCAATGTTCTTGGGATAGGAGTAGCTGTTAACGTTAACACATCGACATTTGTTTTTAACTGTTTGATTTTTTCTTTATGCGTAACACCAAATCTTTGCTCTTCATCAATAATTAATAAACCTAAATCATGATATATAATGTCTTTTGATAGAATCCGGTGTGTACCCACAACAATATCAATGGTTCCTGTCTTTAATCCTTTTAATGTTTCTGTTTGCTGCTTTCTCGTTCTAAAACGGCTTAATAAGCCTATTTCGATAGGGTAATCTTGAAACCGTTCTCTCAATGTTTCATAATGCTGCTGGGCTAATATGGTCGTTGGTACAAGGAATGCAACCTGTTTTCCATCAGCTATTGCTTTAAATGCTGCACGAATGGCAACTTCCGTTTTTCCATAGCCAACATCCCCACAAAGAAGGCGATCCATTGGTCTCTCCCGTTCCATATCCTTTTTGATTTCCTGGATAGAACGAAGCTGATCATCTGTTTCTTGATAAGCAAAAGATAACTCGAATTCTTTTTGCATCTCTCCATCTGGAGAAAATCCATACCCTACAGAAGCTTCCCGCTCAGCATATAGCTTAATTAAATCATCAGCAATATCTTGTACAGAGGATTCTACTTTCTTTTTCACTCTCTTCCAATCATTGCCGCCAAGCTTATATATCTTCGGTTCCTTGCTCTCTGATCCAACATATTTTTGCACTAAATCGATTTGTTCAACCGGAACGTATAATTTATCGCTTCCTTGATACCTTAAATGCAAATAATCTTTATGAACACCATTTATTTGCAGTGTTTCAATTCCTAAATATTTTCCTATTCCATGATTAACATGAACAACATAATCGCCAACTTTTAACTCAGAATAACTTTTTATCCTCTCTGCATTGGACAATTTTTGTCTTCGTTTGGAGCTCTTTTTCGTTTTTGTTTTAAATAGTTCTTCCTCTGTTATCACCGTCATTTTTAACATCGGAAGCTCAAAACCGGACAAGAGATTTCCTTCTACAAGCTGAACTTGCCCTTTCATAATCGATTGATCGGTCCCTTTAATAACCGATTGAATTTCATAATCACGAAGAACTTGTTCCAACTTCTCGACCCGTTCATGATCGGTTCCTAACACGATAACGGTAAATTGGTTTTTCTTCCAACGTTCTATTTCTGTTTTTAATACATTCATCTGTCCATGAAAACTTTGCATCGGTTTGCAAGAAATATTAATAATATTTTGCGGATTCGTATTTGGTACATGCCGCAAGAATAAAGACATATATATAATAGACTGCTTGGAATGATGGAGATGGTCATTAATATTTTGGGAAAGTGTCATGTCATGGATTATTTCTCCATTACTTAACAGGCTTGTATACCAATCTGCCTCTTCTTTTTCTAATGTATCATTCATTTCTTGCACTCTACTAATTTCATCCACAAAAATAAGTCCATTTTTTGGAAAGTAATCTAGCAAACTTGTTTGCTCTCCATAAAGAATAGATAAGTACTTATATAACTGCTGTGGCTTTTGTCCGTTTTTTAATTGTTCTATTTCATTTCCAACTGATTGTGCTAATAATGTTTTTGTTTCAGTATCTTTTATTTTCTTTAAACTATTTGCTAAACCTGATTCCAACTTTAGAATAAAGGCAGACACCGCTTCTTCTTTAAATAGAATTTCTGTGGCAGGACCAATCGTTACACTTGTCAATTTTTCTTTTGATCGTTGATCGTCTAACGAAAAAGACCGGATAGAATC
Source organism: Niallia yueguangensis (assembly GCF_052663115.1). Lineage (NCBI taxonomy): Bacteria > Bacillati > Bacillota > Bacilli > Caryophanales > Bacillaceae > Niallia > Niallia yueguangensis. The sequence goes on along the minus strand of NZ_JBQTCX010000033.1, from coordinate 27,080 downwards.
TATTTCTGTATCAAATAACTCAATACGCAAAGGATTCTCTTCTGTTAGAGGATAGATATCAATAATTCCGCCTCTGACACTAAATTCTCCTGGGGCAGACACCATGTCATTTCGTACATATCCCATCTCTACGAATAACTTTAATTGTTTTTTTAATTCTATTTCTTCCCCGACCTTTAATAAAACTTGGCTTTCTTTCCAAAGTGTTGGTGGAGGAAGCATCCTCCTTAACCCAGCAACGGGTGCGATCATAATTCCATTCGATTCTTTTATCCAATGATTTAGTGCTTCGATCCGCTGTGCTTTTAATTCCGGACTTGCAATACTTATTTCTGCTGCAATTAATTCATTGGCAGGATACAAATAAACATTTGCATCATCCATAATATTCGTAATATCATCATAAAGCTTTTGCGCTTGCAATAAATTATGCGTTACTACTAATAAAGGTTTTTTTGTTTGCTCATATACAGATGTTAAAAACAGCGTCCTTGAAGATCCGGACAACCCAGAAATTAACTGTTCATGTAACCCTGCTTCCAATCCAGAAATTAAATGTTGGATCTCTTCTTGTTGATTAAATAGTTTTTTTAGCCCTAACAATGATTTTGTCCCTCCTTACTAAAACTTAATATTAATTCTAAGTATTATTAAAAATTCTCATCAGATCTTTTATTTACTCAAATATATCATCATATAAAACGAACTACTCATTAGTATAAATTAACCTATCTAACCTAAAATTCCCATCAGTCGACCCTTTCGTTTTTGACTGATGGTTCTTTCTAATTTATATTCTGTTCCTATGTCTTTTGATCCCTACTAAGTATTTTTTGATAAATAGTAGGATGATTATTTAAAGCATTACTATTAAGAAAACAAGGTTCTTTTCGTATAGATTGTTATTATTTAACCCGCAGCCTGAATACACTTCGCTTTCCGCGGACGAGTGCCGAGCCTCCTCGTCGCTATGCTCCTGTGGGGTCTCGTCTTTCTCGCTTTTCCCGCAGGAGTCTACGTGTATTCAGGCTGCTCCGTGCTTCAGCCATGTTATTATTTTATTCAAAAACAAAAATAGTGCTAGTGATTGTATATACGATATTTACCGCTTATATTCCTGCTAATACTAAATATTTAACTTGTTTCTTCTATAAACAAAATATAAATGGGAAAAGGAGGGCGCCCTTTAAGCGTCTAATTCTACGTATAATAAGAATTAGACTTGCTGCTTTAGGAATACCCTCTTTTAGGGACAAGCATTTATTCATCTACATACTTACACTAGATTAATGAAGTAAATAATTATTTTCATAATAATGAGGATTTTTCATTAATGATTCTTGACAATCTTCACATATCGATTTAATAAAAACTTCTCCGTTTGTACTATAAGTAATCATCTCTGAGCGATCTTCCTCCGTTAATACATGCAATCCCAATTGGTTTGTTTCCACTGTTTTTGAATCTATTGTTCCAATTTTTACTCCACAATGTCTACAATGATAATGTATAGCCAAGCAAAGGCCTCCTTATTCACCATAAATACTAAAGATAGTATTTACATATAAGAAGAAATTTATACCTTTCCATATAGGGTTGTGAGGGAAAATTAATAGTAATAATGTAAGATAAGTACCGAATTATCGTCCTTCAAAAGCTCGTTAGAAACATATTCACTTATTGAATATTATATTTATTCATCACTTGTAAAAATGGTTCCTTCATCCATTCACTACAAGCGTCTACGCATTTTCGAATGATACTTTCTAATGCTGCCTGTTCTTCATTCGTAAACTTGCCCAGCACATAATCAGGCACTTTCATGCCATTTTTTGGTCTGTCAATTCCCACTCTTATTCGGTTGAATTTTTCCGAACCTAAATGTGCAATAGTAGACTTAATACCATTATGTCCCCCAGAACTTCCTTTTTGTCTTAATCTTATTTTTCCTACTGGTAAATCTAAATCATCGTATATAACAGCAATATCTTCTAATGCAATTTCAAAGTAATCTGCGAGAGGACGTATCGATTCTCCAGAAAGATTCATATATGTAAGAGGTTTTAACAAAATCACCTTTTCTCCACCGATGATTCCTGTTCCGAATACTCCTTTAAACTTTGCTTTCTCTAAAGGAATCGAATACTCTTTAGAAATAAAATCAATAATTTCAAAACCAATATTATGCCTCGTCTTTTCATATTGTTTCCCAGGGTTACCTAAACCAACAATTAATTTCACATGAACCATCCTTTGTATAAATGTTTATATAGAAAAAGAAGGTTTGTCCAAAAGAAAAGTTCTCCTTGGACAAAACCTCCCGTTCGGCCAATTAGGAAAGCGCAAGCGCCTTGTTCGGTCCTGAAGAAAATGTTCCTTTCACTCCAAAAGGGCTTTTTACTTTTAGAGGCAAAGGGGTATTTTTCACAAGGGCTAGGCGCTCTAGCTAGACACTTTCTAACTTTAGCAATTTATACTATCTTTCCTTTGTAAAAATTGCTGAACCTTACCTATTAATCATAACAAAATGGTACAAAGGGTAAAAGAGAAAGCGAAATTCTATTCTACTTCCTCTTTTACCGTTTCTCTTCCTTCTAAATTATCTGGTGTTCCGTCTTCTTGTTGTTCTCCTGTACTAATTTCTTCTTCCTGTCTAGGAGCAAGAATCGAAGCAATTACTTCTTCTTTTTCATGATTGATTTCCAATGCCTGATATTCTTTTATATCTGCTATTGTAAGCGTTTCTCCTACTTGCAGTTCACTAATATCTAGTTCAATCGATGCTGGGATATCATTTGGTTTTGCCGTTACTTCCACTTCATGCAGCGGTTGTTGCAATACACCACCATCTTTTACCCCTATGGCATCCCCTATTAAAGAAACTTTTACAGTAGCAGTTATTTCTTGAGATAAATCAACAGCAAGAAAATCTACATGCAATATATTTCTTTTAAGGGGATCTGAATGATAATCGTTTAGTACAACATTATGCTTTTCTCCATCAACCATTAATTCTATTACACCATTTCGGCCAACCTCTTTGATTGTTTTTAGAAAGTCTGCTTCATTTAAATAAATAGATGTACTTTTTGTTTTTGATCCATACACCACACCTGGAATATTTCCTTCATTGCGAATTCCTGTTAAAGTAGAATGTTTAAATGTTGTACGCTCTTTAGCTTGTAATAATGTACTCATCCTATTTCTTCACCTTCCATCATTTTTTTAAGAATCACTCTATTAGTGTGTGATCATCCTCTATAAAAAAATGCCCTAAATCGGGAAAATTTAAACATAGCAGCGCTATCTAAAAAAGCAGGAAGAAGAACTCCATAAAAGAAAAGAGGCCGCTTTCCAAAGAAAACGACTCAAAGTGTAAACAAAGCACATTTTTTGTATATGTCTATTAATCAAATAAAAAGCTTACTGACTGATCAGAATGAACTCTAATAATAGCTTCACCTAAAAGGTCCGCTACTGATAATTGAACAACATTATCAGATAGTTTTTCTTCGCCAAGTTCAATAGAGTTTGTAACTACAAGTTCTTTTATTTTTGAATTTTTTATTCTTTCCATTGCTGGTCCTGATAATACCGGATGTGTACAGCATGCATACACTTCTTTTGCACCATTTTCAGCAAGAGCATTTGCACCAAGTGTAATCGTTCCCGCTGTATCGATAATATCATCAATTAGAATAGCAATTTTCCCTTCGATATTACCAACTATATTCATCACTTCAGCCACATTTGGTCTAGGGCGTCGTTTATCGATGATAGCAATTGGCGCTTTTAAACGTTCAGCCAATTTACGAGCTCTTGTAACTCCACCATGATCTGGAGAAACAATGACAATATCTCCATCAAATTCACGTTTACTAAAATAATCTCCTAAAATAGGCACTCCCATAAGGTGATCTATCGGAATATCAAAGAATCCTTGAATTTGCGGAGCATGTAAATCCAACGTAATAACACGTGTTGCTCCTGCAGTTTCTAAAAGATTAGCAACTAGTTTAGCTGTGATAGGCTCACGTGCTCTTGCTTTTCTATCTTGTCTCGCATATCCATAATATGGTATCACTAAGTTGATTGTTCTTGCAGATGCACGCTTTAGAGCATCAATCATAATTAATAATTCCATGATATGCTCGTTTACAGGGGCACTTGTCGATTGGATGATATACACATCACATCCACGAATACTCTCTTCAATATTTATTTGAATTTCCCCATCACTGAATCGCTTTACAGAACACTTTCCTAATTCTACTCCGATTGATTCAGCAATCGCCTCTGCTAACTTTGGGTTTGAATTTAAGGTAAATACCTTTAAATTTGGATCTAAATTCTTAACTGACATCCCTGAACCTCCATAGACTTATTCCTAACGAATAGGTTGTCCCATTTTAAATAAACGCTCTTTTCATATAGATTGTTGTTATTTACCCTACAACCTGAATAACACTTCGCTTTCCGCGGACGACTGCCGAGCCTCCTCGTCGCATGCTCCTGAGGGGTCTCGTCTTTCTCGCTTTTTCTAAGCAGGAGTCTACGTGTATTCAGGCTGCTCAGTGCTTTAGGCATGTTTATTCAAAAACAACAAACTTTTAGAAAACAGCCTTATCTTTTTATTCGTTTTTTGCATAATTCTCTTTATTAACTTGACGGGCCCGTGCAATGGAAAGTGCACTGCTAGGTACGTCCTCTGTAATAGTGGAACCTGCTGCAACATATGCTCCCATCCCAATAGTAACAGGCGCGATTAAATTAGAATTGCAGCCGACAAATGCTCCATCCTCAATCGTTGTTAAAAATTTATTTTTACCGTCATAATTAACTGTGATTGTTCCACAACCAATATTAACATCATTGCCTACCTTAGCATCACCTACATAACTTAAATGGGATGCTTTACTGCCTTTCCCAAATTCAGCCTTTTTAAGCTCAACAAAATTGCCAATCTTCACTTCATCAGCAATATTCGATTGAGGACGAATATGAGCAAATGGTCCAATGTTTACGTCTAATCCGATCTTGCTATCATGTGCTACAGATTGTTTAATAATGGTATTCTTCCCAACCGCACAGTTTTTTATTTCTGTATTCGGTCCTATTATACAGTCAGAATCGATGATCGTTTGACCTGAAAGAATGGTTCCAGGCATAATTACTGTATCTTCCTTAATGATGACACTTGATTCTATATACGTATTGGCAGGATCTATGATGCTAACTCCATTACGCATATGAAATTCATTTATTCTTTTCTTCATGATTCGTTCAGCTTCTGCTAATGCAACACGATCATTGACGCCCAGTGTTTCTTCAAAATCCTCTGTTTGAAAGGCTGAAACTACACCACTCTGTTTTTTTAGTATTTCAATAACATCTGGTAGATAATATTCTCCTTGAGCATTTTGATTGGAAACTGCATTAAGCGCTTGAAATAAAGAACGATTATCAAAGCAATACGTTCCTGTATTAATTTCTTTGATTTCTTTTTCTTTTTCTGTTGCATCTTTATGTTCAACAATCTTTTCTACATCGCCTAAGTCATTTCTAATAATACGGCCATAACCACCAGGATTTTGTGCTAGGGCTGTTAATATAGTAGCTTTTGCAGATGTATTTTCATGATGTTTAATAAGCAGCTCTATTGTTTCATGCTTTATTAAAGGTGTGTCTCCACAAATAACCAATGTTACTCCCTCTTTATTTTTAAGAAGCTCACTTGTCTGGATGACTGCATGTGCTGTTCCTAACTGCTCGGCTTGATAAACATAACTTACTTTATCGCCAAGCTGTTCCTTTACTTGTTCAGAACCATGCCCAACAACAGTTACAATTTCTTCCATCTGAAGATTTGAAACTTGGTCAACAACATGCTCTACCATCGGTTTTCCGCATACAGGATGAAGTACTTTATATAATTTTGACTTCATTCTAGTTCCTTGTCCTGCAGCTAATATAACTGCGTAACGAGTTAACATTCACAAGCCTCCAATATAACCTTTTTATCCATTAAAAATATATCTTAAATAGTCGTTGATTTCAAGAAAGGATTCGAATATTTATGCTTTTATCTAAATAAAAAAGGCTGTTTTCATATAGATTGTTGCTTTTAAACCCGCAGCCTGAATACACTTCGTCCGTTTAGCGAGCGTCGAGCCTCCTCGTCGCATACGCTCCTGTGGGCCCGAGTCTTTCTCGCATTCCCACAGGAGTCTACGTGTATTCAGTCTGCTGAGTACTTCTTCTCCCATTTTTTTATATAAAAAACACAAAAAACTTTGAGAAAACAGCCATAAAAAAAGAGCCGTACTCATTGGAAGTAGGCTCTAGCTGCTATTATTTTTTAGGAAGCACCAGCTTCTTCAAATTCAACTTCTAATTCACCTAAACGGTGGTATTCTGCCAATACGGCTTCTTGGATTTTACCTCTTGTGCCGGAATTAATTGGATGTGCAATATCTCTAAACTCTCCATCAGGTGTTCGTTTACTAGGCATGGCTACAAATAATCCATTATTTCCATCAATAACCCTAATATCGTGAACAACAAATTCATTATCAAGAGTGATAGAGGCAATAGCCCTCATTCGTCCATCCGTATTAACTCGGCGTAGTCTTACGTCAGTTACTTCCATTCTGTTCACCACCTTTACTAGAAGATAAAACCTAGTTAACTAATTCAACAGAACTTTCATAACTCCTTCTTAAATGGTAAAATTTTTTAGAATATTTAGGAGAATTTGATGAAAATTGCTAAAAAATAGAGCAAAATCATTATTTTTCCCATTTAATAAAGATAGGCTCTTTGCGTATAGCTTGTAGTTATTTAACCCGCAGCCTGAATACACTTCGCTTTCCGCGGACGAGTGCCGAGCCTCCTCGTCGCTATGCTCCTGTGGGGCCCGAGTCTTTCTCGCTTTTCTAAGCAGGAGTCTACGTGTTTTCAGGCTGCTCAGTGCTTCAACTATGTTTATTGTTTTATTCAAAACAACAAACTTTTAGTAAACAGCCTAAAGATAAAAAGGTCATCTTTTTACTCTACTATTTAAGATAGAAAAAGCCAACCATATGTACTAGTTTATCAACAAATGGCTGGCTAATATCTAATAGTCTCTTATTTACAAAGTGCAATAACTTCAATTTCTACTAATACATCTTTCGGCAATCTTGCTACTTCTACACAAGAACGTGCTGGCTTATGTGTATGAAAATATTCTCCATACACTTCGTTGATCGCAGCAAAATCTTCCATATTTTTAATAAAAACGGTTGCTTTTACTACTGTATCAAAGGATGCATTGGCAGCTTCAAGTACAGCGCCTAAATTCTTAAATACTTGATGGGTTTGTGTTTGCACATCTCCTTCCACTAACGAACCTTCAGCTGTTAATGGAATTTGACCCGAACTGTAAAACATATTATTGACGATAATTCCCTGAGAATATGGTCCTATTGCTTGTGGTGCAGCGTTTGTTTGAACTACTTTCATCATTCATTCCCCTTATAAATTATTTTGGTCGAAGTAATTTCCTTTTTCTACAGAAATACTTTTACCCTTTACATCGACTCCAGATAATTTTACCAGTGATAAATAATCATCTACAAGTCTTTCTTCTGCTTCTTCCGCTTCCACTAAAACAGCGATTCCAGCGACAACAGCATTAAACTCTTCCAACAAGCTGATCATGCCATTTACCGTACCGCCTGCTTTCATAAAATCATCTACAATCAATACTCTTGATCCTTCCTCCAAACTTCTTTTGGAAAGAACCATTGTTTGTATTCTTTTTGTTGAACCAGATACATAATTTATACTAACAGTAGAACCTTCTGTTACCTTGCTGTCTCTTCTTACCATAACAACAGGTACATTTAAGTATGCAGCTACTGCATACGCCAGTGGAATTCCTTTTGTAGCAACCGTCATTACTACATCAATTTTTGTATCTGCAAACGCAGATGCGAATAATTTTCCGACTTTTTGAACAAGAGCTGTATCACCTAATATATCGGTCATATATAGATAACCACCTGGTAAAAGTCTTTCAGGATTCATTATGAGCTCACAAAGTTCCTTAATAAAAGGTTTTGCTTCTTGTTCACTTACTTTCACCTGATATTTGACTCCTCCAGCTGCCCCAGGCAAAGTTTGAAGGATTCCTATCCCTCTTTGCTCAAAGGTGTCTTTAATGATTGCCAAATCTTCACTTATGGAAGATTTTGCAGAACCATACTTTTCAGCAAAGTAGGATAACGATACAAGCTGCCTTGGATGCTCTAACAAATAATTCGTCATGTCTATTAAGCGCTCACTACGACGAAATTTCATACTGCGAACCTCCAAAATCCGAATATTTTAACGTTAATATTTCATTATTATACGTGTTAATCAAGGGTATGTCGACTGCCTATTATTCGGACTGCAAATACTTGGTCACAAAACCCTCTTAAACCATTATATACACGATTCATTCTAGAATCATGATGGATTAAACCAAAAACCGTTGGACCACTTCCACTCATCAACACTGCATCTGCTCCAAATTTTTTCATTTGTTCCTTAATTTGAGCAACCTCTGAATATAAGTTTAATGTAACGTCTTCTAGTACATTCCCGACGTTTTGACACATATAAGAATAACTTCCATCGTAAATGGATTGAATCATCTTTTTTGTATCGGGATGTTTTATTTTAGATACATCAAGCCTTTTATAAATATCTGCAGTAGAAACACCTATAAAAGGTTTTGCTAACACAACCCAGCAAATGGGAGGCGCCGGCAATTCTTTAATGATTTCACCTCTTCCAGTTGCAAGCGCAGTTCCACCATAAACACAAAACGATACATCAGAACCAATTTCTGCTCCGATTTCTGCTAGTGTATCAATTGATAACCCGAGATTCCATAGTTTATTTAAGCCTCGTAAAACAGCTGCTGCATCACTGCTTCCACCTGCAAGCCCTGCTGCTACCGGAATGTTTTTTTCAATCTTTATTGTTACGCCTTTTTTAACATCAAACTTATCCTTTAATAGCCTTGCTGCTTGATACGCTAAATTCCTTTGATCATCTGGAACAAATCTATTAAGAGAAATAATTTTTATTTCGTCATTTTCTTCTAATGTAAGCTCTAATCTATCAGCTAAGTCAATGGTTGTCATGATCATTTCCACTTCATGATACCCATCCGGCCTTTTGTTGAGTACATCTAATGATAAGTTTATCTTAGCTGGTGCTTTTACTAACAGCTTCAATATTTCCACCTACTTCATTTTCTTTGTCTCCATTTTTTGTCCTATTTTACCACAAATAAGAAAAGCGTAAGCGCTTGTTCAGACCTGAAGAAAAATATTCATTTGACTCCAAAAGTGAATTTTACTGTTAGAGACAAAGGGTTATTTTTCATAAGGGCTAGGCGCTGGCCGGCTAAGTACGCCAAAGAGGTAAAGTTGATTTTCAAAACCTTCCTATTAACAACATTATCGGTTTAACAGAACCTTCTCATAAAGAAAAACACTATTTACTTTCCCGATCATCAATATTTTATATGAGTTAAAAAGGACACGCTATCATCTATATGGATATAGTGATTTTACCATAAAATATCGATTGTTTATTAGTTCTACTATTGTTTTTTACATGTTATTCTATCCGATTATCGCTTTATTTAAAAAGTATGTGAGACCTTTTTATATTACATACATTTTTTATAAAAATACGGCTCCACATTTTTATTTATTAGTAAAGTAAGCTTACTAATAATAAATGTGAAGCCGCATTATAAACTGATACCGTGAATAAATCCATTTAAATAGGATTCGTTGTAAACAAGTGAACTTAAGGGTTACAAAAACTATTCTTGTTTTTGATTAAGAAGACTTTGTTCGGCAATTTCAATCGCTCTTTTGACCATGTTTCCTGCATCTCTTGCTCGAATGCCACCCCAACCGTCTTTTTGAACAACATCATAAAAGCCTAATTCTTTCGCTAATTCTTCTTTTAAACCTTCAGACATTACACCTTTTCGTCTACCCAAAGTGAATCTCTCCTTTCATCACTCACGGTATTTATAGAAAGTGTTCAAAGAGTTCTGGAAAAATAGCTGTCGAATTTCTGCGTCAACTATTATCTTCCTTTTGAACACGCAATTATAGTATGCTACTTTCTTGTTTTTTCATAAGTAATATTTCTTACCAACTGAAGATAAATTATTTTTCCAACAAATGAAAAAGCAGTAAACAAATTGTTCACTGCGATCCATATCTATTAGCTTAAAGCAACTTGTCCTGTTGTATCCTCGTAGAAGGTAATTTGAACCGTTTCTGTTAAAACATCCGCATAACTGTACGATACACGTTCAAATGCATTTTCATCCTGATCTAATTCAACCACAAAAACAGAAGGATAGGTCTCTGTTAGTACACCGGAACGCTCTATAGTTTTTCGACGTCCACCATTAGCTTTTAGCATAAGCCTTTTCCCTAAATTTGAATCAAGAGCTTTTTTTATATCTGATAATGTTTTCGCCATTCGGTCCACCTCACTGTGTAAAGTATATCACACTGACACAATAGAGTCAAACAAAAATATAAATTATAACAGTCTTTTTTAGAAGTTGTCAACATTTTTTATTCTTATTTGCCTCTTATTTTTCAATATTTTTATCTTTACCCAATTTTTGCTTTTTATGTAAGTAGATGCATTTTAAAAAAAATAGCTTAAAAAAGGAGATAATGTTGTAAATAAACGCTTTTAAAATCCCCTAAAAAAAGACGATAGAAAACAATTGCGTTCCCATTCGTCTTTAAAATATTATTCTGGATAATTTATATTATATGGCATACCTGTTCGCAATACTCCTTTTGTTTCAAGTCCTCCAAGTCCCTTTTCCCCTGTTAATGTATTTCGCAGCACATCCCATACATTTACTCGTTCCATAAATGGTGTAAAACTAATTTTTGCAACGATATAAACCGGATCTAGTGCATGAATATTTACTCTGGAAGGAGAACTTGCAAAATTTGCTCCTGCATGTATAAGTGATTCAAAATGAGATTGACATGCTCCTGCGAATATGACTAGCTGATCTAAGTGAGGAATTTTTTTTCTTGCCTCTCTAACTGTTTGCACAAAGTGTTTGGAATGACGATATGCATTAATATCCTGCATTCCTCCCATTGCCTTTGAATAAGCATCATGTCCTGTAATGACAAGTATATCTGGTCGATAATAATCAATAAGTTTGCCAATCTTTTGCGGCATTTCTTTTTCATTACAATGTATACCTGTAACTGGAATACCGATTTTTTCATATAAAGTTAAACATTTTTCTAAATAAGAAGAATCTCCATCTAAATGCAATACTTTTCCTGGTATTTGAAAATAATTGGTTTGTTTATTAAAGGAATTTGTTGCAATATACTCTTGTTTTTGTCGTAATAAATGAACATCCTGCCGAAATAATTCTAAAGATTGTTCTTCTAAAAACTGAAATTCTTGTGCTATTTTTCTTTGCATCGGTTTATTGATACTGATTAAATCTTCATAAGGAGCATCTGCAATAAGACGAAAATCCTCTCCGTATAAAACAGCAAGCTTTTGTCCATTTTCTTCTTTCATATCAATAATTCGAAAAACAATATCACATTGATACGATTTTCTACCGACGATATCCATGATATTTATACTCACTGTCGTCACTCCAATTAGCCCTAATTTAAGAGCCATTTGTTTCTTCCCTATCTTTTCTTACACTATGCAAAAGTCCATCCAGATGTGAGCAAACATGTTAGTTCCCTTCTGTTTTATTGAGTTGTTGTATAAATAAAAGAAAAAACGTGAAAATCAACAAAAAAACACAAGAAACATTAATTTCCCTGTGTTTTTTAGTCTCTGCTTATTTAAATGTCTCATATAAAGCGTCACTTAACTTTGCGAACTCTTCTATGGATAACGATTCTCCTCTTCTAGAAGAGGCAATATCAGCTTGCTGCAACGCCTCTATTATGCATTCTTTTTTTTGTTTGCCATTCTCAAGCTGACTGGATAAATTATTTAATATTGTCTTTCTGCGCTGTGCAAAACTTGCTCTTGTTACCCGAAAGAAGAAATCCTCATCTTTAACGGAAACTAACGGAGTATCCCTTCTTGTGAGCTTTATTACAGCAGAGTCTACATTTGGCTGCGGTACAAATACTGTTTTAGGCACAATCATAACTACTTCAGGTACGGTGTAATATTGTATCGCTATCGACAAAGAGCCATATTCCTTTGTCCCTGGTTTTGCTGATATTCTTTCTGCCACTTCTTTTTGAAGCATCACGACAATTCCTCGAAGCGGAAGTTTTTCTTCTAATATTTTCATGATAATGGGAGTAGTTACGTAATATGGCAAGTTTGCCACTAACATGATATCTTCAATGCCTTGGAATTCTGCGTCTATCACTTCTTTTACATTTGCTTTTAAAATATCTTCATGAATCACTTTCGTATTTTGATACGGCGATAGCGTTTCACTTAATATCGGTAATAATCGTTGATCTATTTCAAAAGCTACAACCTTTTTGCTGCGCTTCGCCAATTGCTCTGTTAAAGCTCCAATTCCTGGACCAACCTCGATAGCTCCAGACTCCTCAGAAAGCATAGCATGGTCTACAATATTTCTTAATATATTCGTATCAATTAAAAAGTTTTGCCCTAAACTTTTTTTAAAAGAGAATCCATATTTCTCTAGTATTGCTTTCGTTCTAACAGGTGTTGCAATATCTTTATCCATCGTTTTCCTCCTGGCGCATTACTATTAAAGCCTCTGCAAAAGCTTGTTTTGTAATTTGAAACATCATCAACCTTTTATGCAGCTGTTTTCCATTTGTATAGCCTATTTTCAATATTTTCCCTAATTGCTCACGTCGTTCCTTTGAACCTTCTCCACCGATAAGCTGCGCACATATTAAATCTTCTTGTGTAATTTGTTCCATTACGGTTTCACTCATTAAATGAGCATCTTTTAAAGCGTCTCTAATCGTTTCTATAGATGCATGCTCCACTCCAACCCCTTTTCCATGCTTTTGCAACGCCTTTTCCTTTGCAATAAAAGCATGCTTGCATCCGGGAACATGTTTAACAATTGTGTTGCGTATTTTTTGTCCAGGATAATCAGGGTCTGTAAATATAATAACCCCTCTCGTTGTTTGGGCTAATTTTATTTTTTCAATGGTTTCTTTATTGATGGCTGAACCATTTGTTTCAATTGTATCTGCATCAACTGCTCGTTTAATGGCAATTGTATCATCTCTGCCTTCCACTACTATTATTTCTTTTATCTTCATGGAACCTCCAAAAAAAAATAAATATTTGAAAAAAAAATGAAACATTTTTGTAACATGAAACGTCTATATATACAGAAAGATAATTCGCACGTAGATTATAACATTCATTATAGCTTAAATGATTATTTTCAACAAAATACATTCTTCAACAAAAAAAAACAGAGAATGCGATAGATTCTCTGTTAATAAGCACAAGCGCCTTGTTCATCGCCGTACGGACTGAGCTGAGCGAGTAAGTACGCAAAAAAGGTAAATCGACTAAGTACGCCACGTCCTGTGGCAACGTCGATTGACTCGCATCCTTCGAGCCTGTCGCAACATCGGCACATGTACATCCTATACGTCGGTTAGACACTCGTCTAAGTTGAAAATTTTATATTTTCTTACCAAATGAAACTTTAATTAATTATTTTTATTTTTACTGTTCTTGAACCCCAACGATATGCTTCTGCTGTCGTTGCGAAAAATACGTCGATTTTCTTTCCTTGTATAGCGGAGCCTGTATCAGCAGCTACTGCGTAGCCATAGCCTTCAACATATACTTTTGTACCTAATGGAATATAATCTGGATCGACAGCAATTATTTTTGCATTTGGATTTGCTTTTAAATTTATACCAGTAGCAGTATACCCAGAACAGCCATTGCAGCTTGCTGTATAAGCAGTTGCGTTTACATACATTTCTGTTCCTGCTGCTTCACTTGCACCTCGGGACGCAACTTGTAAAACTTCTGGTTTTGTTCCTACTGCAATAATTTTATCCTGTTTTTCTTTAATGATTTTTTGACTGAGCAGTTTTCGAGAAACTTCTTTGCCGTTTTTTAATGTTATCTCAAATTTTTTTGATGCTAATCCTTCTTTACCTTCTTTAAGTACTTTTTCAGTACCATTTTTCAAGCTATCATCTTTTTGAGTAACAACAGCATAATGAATTGGTTGTTCCACTACATCGGTGACCTTTTCTATGCGAGTAATATTTACAACAGTTTTTTCTTTCACTTTTTCATTTAGATTTGGTTCAACTTGGTCTAATTTTGTAAGTGAAATTCCTTGTTGTTTTAAAAAGTCAGCGACCGTAGTCGAAGTGGACCATAGTTGTTTTTTCTTTCCTGCATCTACTAGTATAATTGGATATGCTGTATGTACAACAATCTCCATGTTATTTTCTATGCTGGTTTTCCCTTTTTGATTAATCTGATCATATTTGTTCAAAGAAATTTTTTGTTCTTTTAAAAACTCTTCAACATTTTCAGCTGTTGTCCAAACCGTTTTCTTCTCGTTGTCTATTTTCAATTCAACCTGTTTTGCTTGTTTCCATACAACTTTATCATCGTCTTTTACCTTTGTTTCTAACGAAGGAAACACATAGTCTTTTGAGTGGACTGTAATTTTTAGATCATCATCAAATATTTCTTTTACAGTGGATGAATGAGTTCGGATGACCTTTTCTTCACCATTTAAAGTTAGCGACACAGTTTTTTTTGAAGTCTCGTATATAAGAAAGCCGAATGCACTTGCAAAAACTATGAAGCTAGCAATAATAATGGCCCATTTTTTCCTACTCAAATATGTGGAAAACAGGTTTTTCATGTTTTTAATTACGATGAAAAACGCCTCCTTTTCTCTCGGAGTGATTATATAGAGTATCCTGCCTGCTGTCAACCCCATATACTTTCTTTGACCGTACCTCCTATTATGCAAAATATCTTCACAAAAAGAAAGAAAGATTTCTCGACACAATCATTCTATGCGAAGTTGTCCAAAAATGTTCGAAAAAAAAAAGCTGTCGAATTTCTGTGTCAGCTTTTCTTTACGCTCTTCAAGTATTATAGTAAATCTTCAACTAAAAATACTTACCCCATTGAAGTCATCACATCCTGTGGAATTACGATGCTTCTAAGCTTGCACTTCCTTAAAATTCTCAGCTCTTTTGTCCTTCTTTTTGAACACGCACTATGAGAAAAGAAAAGGTTGTAGAACTAATTAAAAAAAGACAAGCATTTCCCTTATTCGACATCATTGCTTATCAATTTATGCCGAATAATTTTTTTGCATTTTCTGTAGTTGCTGCTGCTACTTCCTCGAAAGAAATTCCTTTTATTGCTGCAATTTCTTCTGCAACAAATTTAACATAGCTAGGTTCATTTCGTTTGCCTCTAAACGGGGTTGGAGCAAGATACGGACAATCCGTTTCGATTAAAAGTTTTTCTAATGGAATAGCTGCTGCTACTTCCTTTGGTTTTTTTGCATTTTTAAATGTTACCGTTCCTCCAAGTGAAATATAGAAATTCATATCAATACACGCTTGTGCTGTTTCTACACTTCCACCAAAACAATGCATAATTCCTCCAACTTCTTTTGCATCCTCTTCTTTTAATATATCCACTATATCTGCCGTTGCTTCTCGATTATGAATAATAATCGGCAAATTCACTTTCTTCGCCAACCTTATTTGTTTTCTAAACACTTCTTTTTGAATATTTTTCGGGGATTTATCCCAGTGATAATCTAATCCCATTTCTCCTATAGCAACCACTTTAGGATGGTTTGCCAACTCCTCTATCCATAGTAAATCCTCTTCCGTCATGTCAATTGCATCAACTGGATGCCAGCCTACACTTGCATAAAGAAAAGAATATTTCTCTATCAGTTCCATTGCTTTTTCAATTGTCGGTCGATCAAATCCAACAACAATCATTTTTTCCATCCCTGCATCAATAGCACGTTGAATAGTTTCTTCTAAATCTTCTGTAAATTGCTCTGCATTTAAATGTGTATGCGTATCAAATAACATTAAAAAGTCTCCTCTGTTCCAAATATTATTTTTTATTCCTATACAAAAATTTCGCAATTAACCACTACAACCACCTAATTTGAAGAAAAACATAGAAATGTTCCATAACGAATGAATGTCTGGATACTTCTATGTTTTTCTTTTAGGCTCTGTTAAATTCCCTTGTTGGTTTTCAAAAGGTTATGGAATCCACTCCCTCCTAATTAACAACTTATCGTTTAACAAAGCCTTCTTTTTATATTAAAATTTATTTCACTTTAGCACCAAGTGGCAATGACTCATCTACAGAAGCGACAGAAAGAATTCCATCCTGACTCCCTGCAAGAATCATTCCTTGTGATAGTTCGCCTCTTAATTTAACTGGTTTTAAATTCGTTACACATATAACTCGTTTTCCAACCAATTCTTCTGGCTTATAATATTGAGCAATGCCAGAAACTACTTGTCTTTGCTCATAGCCTAAATCCAGTTGCAGCTTTAACAATTTATCTGCTTTTTTCACTGGTTCAACCTGTAATACTTTTGCTACTCGCAAGTCTACTTTCATGAAGTCATCAATTGTTATTTCCTCTGTTTCAGGGACTTCTTGCACGTTTGGAGCTTTTTCCTCTTCTTTGGCAGGACCTTGCATTTCTACTTTAATAAATTCCACTTCTTCTTCCATGTCTAAACGTGGGAAGATAGGTTCGCCCTTTTCGACCTTTGTTGCCGTTGGAATGCATCCAAATACGCCTAAACTTTCCCAAGATTTTAAAGAATCATCTTGGATATTCAACTGTTGGAATATTTTATCAGGCGTTCTTGTTAAAAATGGTTTTAACAGAATCGCAATCCTTCTTAAAGATTCAGCCAAATGAGTCATTACATCCGCTAACTGTTCTTGTTTTCCTTCTTTTGCCAACACCCATGGTTGTGTTTCATCAATGTATTTGTTATTTCTACTCACCAATTGCCATAGATTCGTGAGCACAACAGAAAATTCCATATTCTCCATATGTTCTTCATATTTCTGCAAAGTTTCCTCATGGGCTTTTACAAGTGACTGTTCAAAGTTTCCTTTTGAACCTTTATATTCTGGAATAACTCCATCAAAGTACTTATTAATCATTGCCACTGTTCGGTTTAGTAAATTTCCTAAATCATTAGCTAAATCAAAATTTACTCTTTCCACAAATCCTTCTGGTGTAAACACACCATCCGCTCCAAATGGCACTTCTCTCAATAAGTAATATCGTAAAGCATCTAAACCATATCTGTCGATAAGTGTTACAGGATTTACAACATTCCCTTTTGATTTCGACATTTTTCCGTCTTTCATTAAAATCCAACCATGCGCAAATACCTTTTTCGGCAGTGGAAGATCTAAAGCCATTAACATAATCGGCCAATAGATGGTATGAAAACGTACAATTTCTTTTCCAACTAAATGAACATTCGCAGGCCAATATTTAGAATATTTAGACTCATCTTCTGTACCATAACCTAATGCTGTGATATAATTAGACAACGCATCAATCCAAACGTATACAACATGTTTTGGATCTCCTGGCACTTTTATTCCCCAATTAAATGTTGTTCTTGATACAGCAAGATCTTCTAAACCTGGTTTAATAAAATTATTAATCATTTCATTTTTACGGGATTCTGGTTGAATGAATTCAGGATTTTGTTCATAGAACTCTAATAAACGATCTGCATATTTGCTCATTCTGAAAAAGTAAGATTCTTCTTTAACCAATTCAACAGGATGGCCACTATCAGGACTTTTACCACCAATAATTTTACCAGCATCATCATATATCGGATCAACTAACTGTAATTCTGTATAATATGTTTCATCTGATACAGAATACCAACCTTGATATTCGTCTAAATAAATATCTCCTTGGTCCACTAATTGTTGAAACATTTTACTAACAACGTCTGTATGGCGCTTTTCAGTAGTACGAATAAAATCATCATACGAGATATCAAGCTTATCCCATAACTTTTTAATACCTGCCACTATCTCATCCACATATTCTTGTGGAGTGATACTTGCTTCTTCTGCTTTACGTTGAATTTTCTGACCATGTTCATCTGTTCCCGTTAAATATCGAACATCAAAACCTCTCATACGTTTATAACGGGCCATTGCATCCCCTGCTACTGTCGTATATGCATGCCCAATATGTAGATTTCCGCTCGGATAATAAATAGGGGTTGTTATATAGAAAGTGTTGTTTTGATCTTTCATTTTTATCCCTCCTGAAAGTAACTTATACATTATGTACAATACTTAAATAGTAAACGATAAACTATTGTTTATGTACTTCTTATTGTATCAATACTTGTTCAAATTCCAAAACACCAATTTAATATTTCTTTATTTTTTATAGAAAAATTTATTAAATATTGCCATTTTTTCATTTACACCATCAGAATATACATAAAATTCATTTATTCTGCAACTAACTAATGCCTTTTCTCTTACTAACTTCACTGTATATTTCTAAAAGAACAAATGTCGTTTTCACTGTTTTTTGTAGAAATTTGTCGAAAAAATACATGAAATACTTTTATATCTTTATTTTTCATCTCATTTGATATAGAAAATACTGGTATGCACCTATCGTAAAACATTGCTATATAAACATTTGTCGATTCTCAAAAATTTCTAAAATAAAATAATTGACGGTTATGGGAATGGCTGGTATTATAGAACCAAACAAAGAAATTTGTCGAATATTAGCGAAAAAAGATAAATATTATTTATTTGGGAGGAGAAAAGGAAATGAAATCTACAGGTATTGTTCGTAAAGTTGATGAATTGGGGCGTGTAGTTATTCCAATCGAATTAAGACGTACGTTAGGAATTGCTGAAAAAGATGCACTAGAAATCTATGTTGATGATGAAAAAATCATCTTAAAAAAATATAAACCTAATATGACTTGCCAAGTTACTGGTGAAGTTTCAGACGATAACTTAACTTTAGCTGGTGGCAAATTAATTCTAAGCCGCGAAGGTGCAGAACAGCTTTTAAATGAAATCAAAAGTTCTTTTGAAGTATCTAAATAATTCCACTATCATTTGAATTTTTATAAAAAAAGTATGGAAACATAGCGTATTGCTGGATTTCCATACTTTTTTCTTTAGTAGAGAAGTTTTTCAACTTAGATGAGTGTCTAGCTCCAGCACCTATCGTACTTAAGGTCTTCTCCCTACGATAAGCCAACATCGAATCGCTAACGCTCTTCGTATTTCCTTTATCTCAGTCAAAGCCCTTCAGTCTGTACGACGATGAACAAGCCGCTTCCGCTTTTCTTTTTTATTCATTTACATGATACTCTTGATATACTTCTCTCTTTTGTATCCCTCTATCGACAGCTGTTTTTTTAATAGCTTCTTTTGCGGTACATCCTTCATCGTTTAAATACTGTTCAACATGCTCCACTACAGTAAGATCAGTCCACCAATCCGTTACTGATTCTTGCCATTCTCCTTTTTCTATTACAATACAAAATTCTCCGCGTATTTCTTCTTTTTCCGCCCAATCAATTACTTCATGAACTGATCCTCTTATAAATTCTTCATACATTTTTGTTAATTCTCGGCAGAGAGATATTTTTCTATTGCCTAATATTTCATTTATTAATATTAAAGTTTCTTTTAAACGATGTGGGGATTCATATAATAAAATGGTACCTTGAATCTCCTTAAGAAACGTTAATTCTTTTTTCTTTTCTTTTTTCTGTCTATTAAGGAAGCCATAAAAGAAAAATGGATGGGTAGGCAATCCAGATGCAATCAATGCCGTTAATGCTGCATTTGCACCTGGCAATGGTATAACCGGCAACTTTTCTTCTACTGCTGCAACTACCAACTCATAACCCGGGTCAGCAATAGTAGGCATACCTGCATCACTTACTAATGCCACTACTTTTCCTTCTTGTATTGCTTGTATTATTTTACGGCCGCTTGTTTCTTTATTATGCTCATGATAGCTTACAATAGGTGTTGTTATATCAAAATAATTACATAATTTTTTTGTATTTCTTGTATCTTCTGCAGCTATAAGATCAGCTTCTTTTAATAAGCGTACAGCCCTAAAACTCATATCTTCTAAATTTCCAATTGGCGTTGGTATTAAGTATAAACACCCTGTGTTCTCATGATAGCTTTTTTGCTGCCACAAATGCTTCACCTGCTTCCTTTTTTACATACTGTTCCTTCTTTTTCCTATCCAACTGTTTAAAACGGTATTCAGCTTTTTGTGCTTCAGATTTATTAGAAAAAACTTCAAAATACACTAAAGTAACGGGCAGACGTCCTCTCGTATATTTAGCACCTTTTCCTTTATTATGTGTATTGACTCTTTTATCTAAATCATTTGTATACCCTGCATAAAATGTCCCGTCACCACACTGAAGAACATAAAAGTAATGGTTACTTATTTCCATATAGGATTCGACTCATTTCTTCTGTATATTCGTTTGCATCATCATATACAAATAATGGCGGAAGTATTTTTAAATCTGGTTTCCCATCTTTTATTGCTTCTACTAAAAGCACATTTGCATCCTTCCCCTTTTTTGGATATACAAATCGGATTCGTTTTGGCTCTAATCGATATTGTCTCATTAATGTTACAATATCAAGAAACCTGCCTGGCCTATGCACAAAAGCTACTTTTCCACCTTGTTTGACTAATTGACTGGATATGCGAATCGTATCCTCTAGTGTACATAATATTTCATGTCTAGCAATAGCAAAATGCTCATTTACATTTATCTCTTCTGATGAATCTGTTTGAAAATAAGGCGGATTACATGTAACAACATCATATTTTTCATACCCTATAATTGCAGGAACTTCTTTAATATCTTTATGAATCATACTTACTTTTTCTTGTAGGTTATTATACATAATGCTTCGATTAGCCATATCATAAAGACGTTCTTGAATTTCCACTCCTATTATTGTTCCCTTTGTTCGCAACGACAGAAATAATGGGATCACACCATTTCCACTACAAAGGTCAACTAATTTCCCTTTATTTATTGGAACAGAAACAAAGTTCGCTAATAAAACTGCATCAAGGGAAAAAGAAAAAACAGAAGGACTTTGAATAATTTTTAATTCTTCCGCTAATAAATAGTCCAGCCTTTCATCTCCTATTAATTCAACCACTGTATGAACCTCCACTATCTAAAAAATCTTATATACCATAAAACATGTAAAAAAAAACCTTCCTACGGTAAGGAAGGTTCCAGGCTGTCGACAAACGCTCGCTTTCTTCGTTGTTCGCCTTACTCGGATGCTCATTACCCAAACACGGTAACTCCGCTCCTCCCAAGGCTTCACGTCTCGAAAGACAAACGTTTTCGATCAGCCTGAAGTTTCTGCTAAAATCACTTTAATCGAAAGTAAATATCCGACAGCAGATTGGGCTATTTTTTATTAAGAAACGATAAACAGAACAAGCAATCTCCATCTTTTCTTGGACTGCCGAAATGAAGATTACAAATATGAAAACCCTCTTGATAAAGTCTGGCTAGGTTGTCATATCCTTCTCCTACATCTATATTTTTTTCTTCTGTTTGGTTATTAGATTTTGAATTTATCTTTTTATTTGTTTCTTTATTTTTGTCTTTTACCTTTGCTTGTCTTTCTAGATGCCTTCTTAAATTCTCATTTTCCAGCTTTAATGTGTTGTTCTCCTCAATCAGCTCTGCAACATGTTGCTTCAACTCACCTAATTGCTGATATAAATTCCCAATTTGGCTTTCCATATTAATTACTGAATCAAAAACTTCTTTTTTATCCACTCTTCCACCTCATTAATCTGTGGATTGAACTGAAACA
The DNA here is from genome assembly GCF_052663115.1 of Niallia yueguangensis. NCBI lineage: Bacteria > Bacillati > Bacillota > Bacilli > Caryophanales > Bacillaceae > Niallia > Niallia yueguangensis. Next base: position 5,099 of record NZ_JBQTCX010000033.1, on the reverse strand, counting down.
GTATCTTCTTGCAGTATTTCTTCCAATGTATATTCAAGCACTCGTTCTTGTTCAGAAATTTCCACTTGGAGTAAACGTTCTAAAATATTTAACCCTACTACTTTTCCTTTTCCTTGAGGAGTTTCAATCCACTCTCCTAAGTCTGGCAATTGTTCTTTGGCAGATTCGTATTCATCATTTTCATATTTTAGACAACACATTAATCTACCACATAAACCAGAAATTTTTGTTGGATTTAATGAGAGATTTTGATCTTTTGCCATCTTTATTGAAACTGGTTCAAAATCTCCTAAAAAGGTGGAACAACAAAGCATTCTACCGCATGGTCCAATTCCACCTAGCATTTTTGCCTCGTCTCGAACACCGATTTGCCGTAATTCTATTCTCGTTCTAAAAATTGCAGCTAAATCCTTTACTAATTCGCGAAAATCTACACGGCCGTCTGCTGTAAAATAAAAGATTACTTTATTTCGATCAAATGTATATTCTACATCTACTAACTTCATGTCCAAATTATGAAGACTAACTTTTTCACAGCAAACTTCATATGCTTCTTTTGCTGCGCTTCTGTTCTCATCTACAATCATTTGGTCTTTTTGATCCGCTATCCTTAATACTTTTTTAAGAGGTAATACAACATCCGTTTCGTCAACCTTCTTTGGAGCAATAACTACTTTACCATACTCAACTCCTCGAACTGTTTCCACGATAACAAAGTCCTCTTTTTGAATGATTATATCATTCGGATCAAAATAATATATTTTTCCAGCTTTTTTAAAGCGGATTCCTACAACATCATACAACTGAAGATCCCTCCTGCAGCTTTAGCACAAGCTGCTCCATCAATAACTGTGGATTCATATTACCTTGCAGCTTACGCTTTGCTTCAAAAATAGCTGATATTTGTTCTGTTAAACTTTGATTAGAAAGCTTTAAAGCAGAAGCTTCTAAAAGTTCCTTTTCGTTTATATGAACAATTTTATCGTGCTTGCCAAGCTGTATATATAATAAATCCTTATATAGTAGCAACAATAAATCTAGCCCTTTGTCATATTGGTCTTTTTCTTTAAAATGCAAAAACCAATCCCGTTGAAGAGCTACTAATGCCTCTAAGGAATTTCCCTTAAGAGTCTCATATAATTTTACCACTATTTTTTGTGCTTGTACAAACCATTCATCAGAACTTAGAAGCAATGCCTCTTCGTAATTATTGGTAAGCTGGGCAAGTTTTGGAGCATCATTGTTTTTTATCCCATTAATAATAAGCTGATCTACCAATTTGGAAGGAGTCAAAGGAGTAAAAGATAATATTTGGCATCTAGATAAGATAGTTGGAATAATTTGTTGTATTTGTTCTGTTAATAAAATAGCCATTGTTTCTGCATTTGGTTCTTCTAAAAACTTTAATAAGCTATTAGCTGCATTAGTTGTCATTTTATCTGCATGACTAATAATATAAAGCTTCTTTTTTGATTCTACTCCCATTTTAGAGAATTCCTCTTGCAAGCTTTGAATTTGATGCTTTTTTATAGATAATCCATCTGGTTCTAAAATATGAACATCTGGATGATTTCCATGAGTTATTCTTTTGCAATTAGAACATGTTTCACATGGAACATATTTATCTAATAAGTTCTCACATAAAACACTTTTTGCTAGTAGTATGCTAATATCTTTTTTGCCTGTTCCTTTCATTCCTTCAAAAAGGTATGCATGTGCAAGCCGGTTCTTTTTTAAGCTGTTTCTTAGCATTTTTAATACAATGGGCTGTGACTGCTCTAGTTGGTCCCATGTTCTTGTCAAGACAATCACTCACTTACGTATATAAATTAATTAACATTCCTTTTTGTCCTTCTGTTTGAATATGGACTTAAAATTGTTTGAATTGTTCCACTGGCAGTACAAAAACAGTTGCCCCTCCTACTTCTACTTCAACTGGATATGGAACATAAGAGTCTGCGTTGCCACCCATTGGAGAGACAGGTGCTACTAGCTGATCTCGTGATTGGCAGTTTTCTTTAATAATTTCCATACATTTTTCAACGCGAATATCTTCCGTACCTATCATAAATGTTGTGTTGCCTGATTTCAAAAATCCACCAGTACTGGCTAGTTTTGTTGCTCTAAAATTATGTTCAACAAGGGCATTTAATAGCTTATTACTATCTTTATCTTGAATAACAGTCAAAATTAATTTCATTTTTACCATCCTTTATTTTATATTTTCCGAATAAAAAGCTTCCTTCTATTATATCAGTAAATTATGGAAGAAACATGTATTATAGATAATTTGGAGCTTGTATTAATAAAAGCGAAGGCGCCTTGCTCAGCTCCGAAGAAAAATATACTCTTGGCTCAAAGAGTGTTTGTTATTTTTAGAGACCGCGGTTATTTTTCACAGGGGCTGGCTGCTTGCGCTACACAGTTATCTAACTCGAAGCATATCCATTCTAATATTAAAATAAAGGTCTACTTTTAGAAAACAGCCTAAACTTATAACAGCTTGCTTATCATCCTTTCTGCTTGTTGAAAAACTTGTTCCAGCGGTTGAGCTGCATCTATCTTTTTGATTCTATTAGGAAATTTGTCCATCACTTGATAATACCCTTCTTGAACACGTTCATGAAAATCCAGCTTTTCTAAATCTAAACGGTTTATTTCTCTATCTTTTGTTTTATTGATCCTAGCCAATCCTATCTTAGGATCTAAATCAAAATAAATAGTCGCATGCGGCATTAATCCATTTATCGCAAATTCATTTATTTTCCATACTTCATCAATACCTAACCCTCTTGCATGTCCTTGATAAGCAAGAGAACTATCAATAAAACGATCACACAAAACAATATATCCATCCTGTAACGCTGGAATTACTTTTTCGATCAAATGTTGCCTTCTAGCAGCTGCGTATAACAAAGCCTCTGTTCTTGCATCCATTTCTGTATGATCAGGATCTAATATTACACTTCTGATTTTTTCAGCAATTTTTATTCCGCCTGGTTCTCTTGTTTTTATTACCTTTATGCCTTTTTTTATATAGTATTCTTCTAACATTTCTAAAATGGTCGTTTTTCCAGCTCCCTCTGGTCCTTCCATTGTAATAAAAAGCCCTTCTGCCATTAGATATTTCCTCCTACTACACTTTAGTTATCTTATAAAAACAGTAATTTTACGATGATAGATGGAGGATTCTCCTTGAAACTTTGCACCGTTTTCGATTAATTTTTTCAAATGATTAATATGATTTAAAGTTATTTCTTCCCCAGGAAGTAGCAACGGTATACCTGGTGGATATGGAACAACGGTTTCTGCACTTATAAAGTGTAAAGCCTCATCTAAACTTACCTGCTTTTTCTCTCGTTTTAATTGTTCTTCTTCATTAAGCTTTAATTCTACTATATTGGGCTCTATATTTATAGTCAGGCTTTTACCTTCCATGCCCCTTCTATTAGTTGCAACTGGTTGTAATGCCTTTTTGATTTTTTTTAGAGCTTGTTGTAATGGGTATTCCATTCCCTTTTTAAGTAAAGGGAATATTAATAATACATTAGTTGTATCCGCTAACTCTGAATAGACCCCTTCTCTTTCCATTAATTTTTGAAGTTCAAATCCATTTAGAGAACAAGCCGATTGAATTGTAATTTTTAATGGGTCCCCTTTACCCTTTTTATAAGATAACACTTTTATTTGATCTATTTTACTAAGTTCTTCTCGAAATGCATCAATTTCTTTTATTAAAAACTCTCCATCTTCTTCTTTAAATGTCCCTATATAACTTCTCGCTATATCCAAAGATGCCATAATTGGATAGGATGGGCTACTAGACTGGAGAATCGATAAATAATTCTCTACCTTTATTTGTTGGATCTTATTGCTATTAAAATGTAAATAAGCTCCCATTGTTAAAGCAGGCAATGTTTTATGAGCAGATTGTATAACAATATCTGCTCCCAACTCTACTGCTGATGCTGGAAAATAAGAAGATCCAATAAAATGAGCACCATGAGCTTCATCCACGAGCACCACTATTTCATGCGCTTGTGCTAATTGAATAATCTCCTCTAATTCCCCTACCATTCCATAGTAATTAGGAGAGGTTATAATTAATACTTTAATATGAGGATATAGTTTTATTGCTTTTTTTAAAGTAGCAACAGATAAAGTAGCTGCTATCCCCCATTCAGGGTCGTATTCTGGACTTAGCAGAATAGGCTTGGCTTTAGCTAAGCGAATTCCATTCATAATCGATTTATGACTATTCCGTTGAACAAATACCCCTTCACCTTCCTGAACAGAAGCTAGGATCATGGCTAAATTTCCTACTGTTGATCCATTCACTAAAAAATAGCTGCTTTTTACTTTATATAATTGAGCCAATAAATTTTCAGCATGTAAAATTATTTCAGTCGGAGCATGAAGATCATCTAATCCAGTAAGTTCTGTGAGATCATAATGCAACAAATTCTCTCCCCACTCTTTATACGCAGGGAAGAGCATCCCATTTTTATGGCCAGGTACATGAAAAGAAATATTTATTTTTTGCTGAAATTGAGCTAGTTTTGTATATAACGGCGTTTCCTTTTGCAAAATTTTCACCTTTTCTTCTTTGTGACTTTATATATTTTATCATTCGTTCCATGTGAAACAAGTTGACCATATCAAGATATGTTTTTTCTTATCTATTTAATTTTATTCTATTCTTTTGATGAATCAAAAAGTTCGTTTTGTAATTTTCTGAATATTGTATATAGATGGATTTATATGGATAACATGGTGATATGGAGGTGGAGATTTTGAATTTCTCTTTAAACAAAACACAGCTGCATCAGATTAAGGAAAAATGTTTAATTTGTGAGAAGCATAAATTAATGGGGATCCATTTATATCATACCTTTATTTGTTCTGATTGCGAACAGGAGATAGTTCATACTAAAACAAGTGATTTAAACTATCTTTTTTACATTAACCGCTTAAAAAAAGCTCAGAACTGTCCATAAAAGAACAGCGATATTATAAATACCATTCAACTATTTGGAATATATCTTTTTATTCGTTAAAAAGTTTAATCTACAAAAAAAACATCTAATTAATATTAGATG
>NZ_JBQTCX010000032.1:0-40083 GCF_052663115.1 Niallia yueguangensis | reverse complement strand
TAAAGGATTTTTAAAATATGTAGAAGAGGCATTACCATATATAGAAAAAAAGGTAAAGAACGCTACATTATAATAGGGATCAATGTAGCGATATAACTAAATATTAATCAATCTAGGATTCTCTTCGGAGAGTCCTTTTTTAATACAAAAAAATGGAGGTAAAAGAATGAAACAAAATACAGATTCTTTATATGTTGTAATCCTAGGCGGTGGAATTTCTTCCATCGCTTATTTGCTTGGAGGGCTTGATAAGTTGGTTATTGCATTGGCGGTTTTAATGGGGATTGATTATTTAAGCGGTATAGCTGTTGCTTATTTTTACAAAAAAGATTTGCAATCAAAGAAAGCATTTAAAGGGTTGATGAAAAAAGCAGGTATGATTTCAGCAGTCATTGTTGCTAACCAGTTAGATCAAGTCGCTGGTAGTGGCGGAAGCTTCATGCGTAATGCGATGATTATGTTTTTAATCGGTACAGAGGGAATATCATTCGTTGAAAACCTTGGCTATATAGGTGTTAAGGTACCTGTTCAATTCTCTAGTGTGTTGGAGCAATTTAAAGATAGAGAAGGAAAAGGAAAATAAGCTGCTCATTCGAGAGTGGCTTTTTTATATTCAATAAATTATAGGGAGAGATTGAAATGACATTATCAGTTGATTATTTAATTGAAAAAGCAAATCGTAAATTAAACGTTGCTGGAATGCATAAAGAAGTGGCCGACAAGGTTCGTAAAGTGATATACGAACTACAAAAGCAAGGCATCTATATTTGCGTGGCGCAAGGATTTCGCTCATTTGCAGAGCAAAATGCATTATATGCACAAGGCCGCACTAATCCAGGCAAAATTGTAACAAATGCTAGAGGTGGACAGTCCAACCACAACTATGGTGTAGCTGTTGACTTATGCTTATACACAAAAGACGGAAAAGGTGTTATTTGGACAACTGGTGGCGACTTTAAAAAAGTTGTTGTTGCGATGAAAGCTGAAGGTTTCAAATGGGGCGGTGATTGGAAGTCTTTTAAAGATTATCCGCATTTTGAATTGTATGATACTGTAGGCGGCGAAAAGGCTCCAAATACAACAATTAAAAAAGCATCTACAAATAAGAAAGCAAACACTAAGAAGAAAACTGCAACTGACAATAAAGCAATCGTGAAGTTCCCAGGCACACTAGACATCGGAAGCAAAGGAACGGACGTCAAAAGAGTACAACGCGCTGTTGGCGTAGAACCAGATGGCATCTATGGCAAAGGCACAAAGAAAGCTGTACAAGCATATCAAAAGCGTCACAGATTAACAGCTGATGGGGTAGTGGGTAAAAACACATGGACAGTAATGTTTTAATTGCATAAAATAACTCGGATGGGTATAAAATAGTTTTACAGCATGATTAAGCTAAAAAGTCCTTCTCCTATTGAGAAGGGCATCCTTTAATTTATTATATTTAGAACATAATGTTATGTAAGGAATATTAGGTAATTATATTGGGCAGGATTAATTATTAAAAGGCTGTCGAGGTTATTCTCAACAGCCTGATATTTGGGTATACAGTTTTTTTTCTTCAAATTTCTTTCTTTATTTTAAGAATGTTAAAATGAAACCAGTGATAATTAGATTTAATGCACCAATCCGAATAACCCACATCACTATTCTCTCTTTTAAAAATTTTGAAATTTTGTGGGCCAAAACAGTATAGGTTATATCATTTAGGATACCTAGTAACAAATAAGTAGCAGCCAGTATTGTTATTTGATGAATATATGAATATTCATTATTGATAAATTGTGGGAAAAAAGCAGCGAAAAATATAATACTTTTAGGATTTAAAACAGATATCCAAAAGCCCTTTATAAAGGACTTTCTTTTTTCATGAGTATTATTGGTATTGCTTAATCTTTTAGATTTGCCTTTTGATTCAATCCAAACTCTAACTCCTAAATATATTAAATAAAGTGCACCAATTATTTTTAAAGTTAAAAAAGCAATAGGAGAGGAAACTATAATTGCTCCTACCCCAGCAAAAGATAAAATCATTGCTACTAAATCTCCTAAAAAAACGCCTGGAATAATAGATAAAGCATTTCTTTTTCCATCATTTATACTTGTAGTAATAAGAAATGTTACTGCGGGTCCAGGTGCGGATATTATGAATGTAGAAGCAATAATAAACGAAACCCATAATTCAATTGACATGATAAACCTCCAGAATAAATATTTTTAGAAAAAAATATTTTCTAAACCAAATAGTATCTTGGGAAGACTTTCGTAACAATATTCGTTAGGAATATAGGTTGGAGGTAATATAGATAAAAACTTAGATAAATTTTCCTCAGAATCAGAAGCTATTATACTATAAAAGTTTCCACTATTCCAAATCATAGCAGCATGACCAAAATTATCTTTTAATATTTTATTAAATTCATGCAATGTAATTTGTTGGTTATTCATGATTGATAGAATATCTTTCTTTTTAATTTCTAATTCATTCATAGTGAAAAATCGCGATTTAAATTTTTGATCTTTTTGTTCTTCTCGCTTAATATATTCGTCTATATTTTCATGATTAAACTTCTCTATAAATATAAATAATCCATCTTCCTTTAGATTGCTTTTAGCTTTTTTTATCTGCTCGTCCCTATTTTTTCCATACATTTGAAAAGTTGTATCTTCTACTATAACATCAAAACCATTAATAAAAGGAAAGTATTCTTTATTTTTTTTTAATAAATCTTTAGTAACATTAAAATAAGGACCGACATAAAAAGAAGAATGTTCGGGTATTCCATGGCTAAAAAAACTATCTCGATTCTCTTTTGTTGGACTACAAGAAAAAGTTTTGATTTTTCCATTACCTAGTAAGCCAAGTGTTCTTGCCATTGTAGCTTCAGCGGTCCCTAAAGTATATATTGTTACAAATTTTTCATCTGTCTCTTTATTAAAGCTATAATCGAGTAAAGATCTTCCTAATCTGCATTCTTGTTCTAATATGTATGGGATGCTAGAGAAGAAATGTTTATCAAAATTCCCACGAAGTTTATCATGTATTTCATAAAATTTTATAGTTTTTACATCCCCTTTAAATAGTTCTATCGTTCCCCTATATATTTTTTTAGAAGGTATTCCTTTTCGTCCAGATGCTGTTTCAGAAAAAAATTTAGACATTTGATTTAGTCTAGGAAATTCTTCTTTCACTTTAATAATGGTATTTTTACTCATAATTGATATAACCTCCAAAATCCATTTTTGTAAAATTATATCATAATAAATGGTATTTATTTATAAAAAATGTAAAAATGTTGTAAAAAATAGATTGAGAATGTACTAATAACTTTTTTTGTACATTTCGCGAACGAGTAGGAATAAATACCTAAAATAAAGAATCTTCCTAGTAAGAAAGGAGGGATAGAATGACAGAATATGAATACTTGTTACAACTAAAAGAACAATATGAAAATGTCCAAACTTCTACCGACTTGAAAAACCTCATTGATAACTTCCTTGCTGTCTTCCCACAAGATCAAACATCTCTTAAGAAATAATAAGTCAATAACTTCTCAGTCTTATTTCGCAAATTCGAATTAAAGTATCGATGTACCTCATGATAACCCTGATAATAAAAATTATATTGGGTAAATACACCGTCGTTTTCACCTTTTTGTACCTTCATCTTGTTCAGTCTCATCTTGTCATTAATTATCTTAAGGTCTTTCTGGACTTTCAACATGGTATGTTCTATTAGGTCTAGATAGACTTGTCTTAGTTTAAACCCAGGCGTTTTTTCAGCAACCTTACGATCGTATTCCAATACTAATAAAAGCAGCGGTAAATAAATAGCCTGTTCAATTATTTTTCTATGTTCATCCTTTATTTTAGTCATAAAATCAATCCTATTCATTAATAACTACCGACCATTTAATCTTAGAATATCAGAACAATTGTTCGATTTCAAGATTGATTAAGAACGCTTGTTCCTATATAATTATATCCAAAGAAGGAGGTAGTTATGTGATGAATCAACAACTAGAAAAAGCTTTGAAAAATAAGAGAGCAATTGAAATTATTTATGAAAGCAAGAACAATTTCACGAAGAGAACTATTTTAGTAAAAGAAGTAAACAGGACATATATTAAAGCTTATTGTCTAACAAAAAAGCAGCCGCGCATCTTTAAGATCGATTCAATCTTAGCTGCCTCATTTGTTTATACTAAAGAAAAATTATATGCATAACAGAAGCCCAACTCGGTTGAGAAAGGCTGTTTTACTGTAGCTTTAAATTTTATAATTATTACTATTCATTTTCATTGTTTTGCTCTTCAGAAGGTTCTTCAGTTGGATCTGGTTCATCTTCATCAACCCCATTACAACCAAATAGAAATCCTAAGGATAAAATAGAAGATATTAGTAGAAGTAAGTGTTTTTTTCTTTTCAAAGTTTATTTCTCCTTTCAAGAAAATTTTATTCTAACCTAGTATCAACCTGATCCAAAAAATTATACCAATGAAGATATTAAGTAATCCTTATTACGGATACTCTATAATAAATATGTAATAAAACAGCCCAACTCTTTGAGAAGGGCTTTTGTTTATTATTCTGATGGAGAAATACTAACTGTTAATATTCCAGCCATATTACTAGCTTTATAAATAACTCCGTTATATTCATATGTTTCGTCTAAATTAGAAAAATCACCACTGTTAAATTTTAATTTTTTCATTAAAATATTACCACGCTCTTCTGCAGAAAGTTTGGGATTTGAAACAGCGATTAAGTTACCAAAAGCCAATATAATATCTGTATTCTTTCCGTTATCATTTGTAGGTTGCCCCATTATACTAATATATCTCACTTTATTAGTTTTAGGTTCCAAATCACCAAGTACTTGTAAATAATCCGTGATTTTTGCACTTAAAGCTATATTATCTTTTTGATTTGTTGGATCTTCATCTGTGAAATTTGCTATTTTTGAACCTTTTATGTTAGGAACTATTGTTATCCAATCATTTTTAAATTGATCCCACGTAAAATCAAATGATGGTTTATCATCTTCTTTTTCAGTTGCAGTACGCATATCTGATTCATATTTTTTTACTTCTTCCATATTTTTAAAAGTATTAATTTCTGCTATTTTTGCATCAGATATATCAATGTTTTCAGCTACAATATTAGCTACTATATAACCTTCTTTTGTCTTTATCACACTACCTACATTTCCATTACCTATTGAAATGTTTTTCTCTGGAGTAATATTTAATTTTTTTTTGGCTTTATTATATTCTTCAGGGTAATCCATACCCACTTTTATTTCATTTAATACTTGTTTATTCGTAATTTCTTTTTTCTCTTCCTTGGTAGCATTTGCTTCTTTTGAAACAGGTTCTGCTTTTTCTTTTGGTTTTTCTCCATCCACAAAAAATGATGATATGAACATAATCCCTAAACATGTTAATGAACTTAAAAAAATCTTTTTAGCAGGCTTTCTTCTCACCTTTAAAACGATCCCATAAACTAAAGTAATTAAAAAACCTAATGTTGCAATACTCATTATAAAATCCAATGTGGTTCCCCCTAATTAGTCTTTTTCTACTATTTTTATATTTTATAGAAATAGGGAGACCTGTACTATATATTCGACAAAAGTAGACAAATTATTCATTTTAATTTCGCAGTGAATTTTGTTGAGAATGAAACGGTCATGAAAGATTTAAAGGGGCAGATATTAAAGAAGAAAATGGGATGGAGAAATAAAAAAAGGCGCTAATTAAGCGCCCATGATAACACCCATAAAACACCCATGAATGTTTTATATATTTTGATTTGTTTATATGGATGAATCAAGAAAATAAGATAATAATAGTTGTTTATATGTGTTTTAATCCGTTTTTATGTCATTATACATGTTCCGTACGCAAGTACACCCATGGGAGAGAGATCAGTACTTGGAAATGTACTAAGAGAGAGAAGCCTTGGCGCTGTAGGCGCTGGGGCTTTTTTCTATTATGGATGAAAAATGGAGATTTTTATTGATATTTTGTGTTTCCTGAAACTGGCTAATTAGATCTATTAGACGGTTATTAAAATGAGTTAACACATACTTAATAAAGAAAAAACTTTAAGTTGTTGAATAATTGTAATATTTGTGATTAAATTGTAATAAAATAAGTAGTTATTATACGAGTGGATCGATGATATGATGTGTATTAATATGGAAAGAAGGTCTGGAAATGAAAAAGTTATTTTTATTGTTTTTTTCAATATTGTTTTTATTCTTAAGTTATTCTCTTTCACCGCTTGAAGCTAATGCTGCTCAAGAAACATATATTATTACACCTGATACGAAACCACTTGATCAAAGGATAATAACATCAACTTATTATAATAATGATACGAAAGATTATTTTGTTTGGCAATCATATCTACAATTATTAGAGAAGCAAAAAGGCGGCACACTTATTATCGCGCCAGGTACATATACGATTTCAAATGCACTTGCTGTGCCTTCTAATGTCACAATCATTTTCCAAGATGGAACAAATATAATAAAAGGCAATACGACTGGAGTAGCTTCGTATAGACCTTCTGCTTCCCTTTTCCAATTGATTCGACCGTCCCTTATAAATAAAAAAGGTGTAGTTGGTAAGCACGGTGGGGAGAAAAACATCGCTTTTATTGGGGAAGGTAATGTCACAATTGATATGCAGAATACAAAGGATGGCATTGCGATTATTGCAGGACATAATAAAAACGTTGAAATACGTAATATTACTTTTCAAAATATGAATAGCGGCCATTTTATTGAGATGGATGCAACAAAGCAAGCAGTTATTGCTGGTAATCGTTTCTTAGAGTCTATTCCGTCCATGAATTTTGTCAAAGAAGCAATTAATCTCGATACACCAGATCCAACTACCGGTGGATTTAACAGTAAGTGGAGTAAAATGGATCGAACAGCAAATAAGAATATATGGATTGAAAATAATACCTTTAACAATTTAGATAGAGCAATTGGTACGCATAAATTTTCAGAAGGAGAGAATCACACAAACATTGTGATAATAAATAATACGATTGAGAATATGCGTAATGATGCGATTAGAGTAATGAACTGGAAAAACTCGCTTATTAAAGATAATAGAATTAATAATGTTGCCGGAGGTGCAGATGGTAAACGCGGCATATTGGTTAGTGGTTCAAAGAACATGACCATTGAGTTTAATACTTTTGATAACCTTGCTAGACCAATACAATTTATGCCGTGGCAAAACAGTGGACCGGGATCACAATACCCTGTTATCTATGATAAATTATACAAACAAAACATCGAAGCGCTAAAAACTAACCAAGGATTTAATGTGAAAGAAAAATTTACTAGAATTAATAGAGAGTATAATAATTTTTCATCATCTACTACAACGTTTGTACCAATGAACTAGTAGGTTGACTTAAAGAACGTTAACAGGTTCCAAAAGATTAGTACTTTGAAATATATATAAGGCTCTTTTCTTAAAGTTTGTTGTTTTTTATGTAAAAAATGGGAGAAGATTACTCAGCAGACTGAATACACGTAGACTCCTGTGGGAATGCGAGAAAGACGAGACCCCACAGGAGCGTATGCGACGAGGAGGCTCGACGCTCGCTAAACGGACGAAGTGTATTCGGGCTGCGAGTTTAAAAGCAACAATCTATACGAAAACAGCCATTTATAAAAAGAAGCCTTAGCGCTGAAGCGTTAAGGCTTCTTTTTAGAGACCAAAATGAAGTTAGTTGGTTGTTATCTGCTCAAAATATAATTTTTTTGGATGAAATATTGGAAAGATATTAGAAGATCCATAATAGAAAAACAGCCAAATTGGGATATTGATAACCGATTTATATGAAAACATGACTTGATATAACGTATACCCCAATTTGGAATCAAGTTAAGCATTATTGGAGATTAATAGCTTCCTAAAAAAGAAGCACCGACAATGATAAGCAAAATAAATAAAACGACAATAAGCGCAAAGTTATTAGATCTACCGCCATATTCAGACATAAACCACACCTCCTTTATCGTTTTCATAACATGGTATGATTCATTTCCATTTATGTATGGACAAGAATACATATGTAAGTGAAAAAAATAAAAATGGGTGGTTTATGGCTGTAAATGATAAGTGATCCAATCACGTTTTTTGCAAAATTATGAAAAAAGAAAGCCCTCTTACAATGAATGCAGTTACTAACTTCGGCTTTATAGTTTAAATAATGATTAATTTATGGTAGTTAACTCAGAATAATGAACTAATTGTACTTTGAATTTATTGGTAATATCTCTGATTTCACAAAACCCATTAGTATACTGAAAAATAATTCTAAACCTTTTTCCATTGTATAAAACATTATTATGGTTCATAAAATCCTCCTTATAAAATGGATCATAAAGTGAAAATGTTTTAAATTATGTAAATCTCATTATATACTGATTTTATATAAATACTAGGCGTCTAAGTCTCTATTTTTTGTAAATTTTTATTTAGTTTTTGTAAATCCTTCTTAGTGCATGTTCAAGCATGAGAACAATCAAGCGGAAAAGGTAGAGGTAAGGAAGTCACGAAGCCCAGAGCGTTGGAAAGAGCATTGTTAGTACGGAAGTAGAGATGCGGCAGCTATGGTTCCTAGACTTTTTGAACTATATTTAATAGACAAAAGGCCTATTCCATCATCAGAAAAACCGACTAATAGAATAGGTCTTATTAAATTAAGGAGATTTTACTAATTTTATATAAGAGGTGTCAATTTTGTTGACTTAGTTTCGAATCTCCTAATTTATCTTTTGTCATAAAGAATATACAGATTAAAGAAATGAAAAGTGGTATAAACGTCCATAAAAAAGTAGTAGTGATGGAGTTTGATAATACTTCTGTGATTTCCTTTAAAATATTTGCTGGGATATGCGCACGTGCTTCTGGAGATAAGATGCTGCCGCTAGTTGCGTTATCTCCTTTATTAAACATTTCTGGTAGACCGGAAGTGAAATTATTTCTCTGAATGACGCCAAATATGGTAATACCTAAAGTCATTCCTAATGAACGTAAAAAATTGCTTGTAGAGCTTGCAATTCCTCGTTCTTGTGGCAATGCTTTTTGCAACGTAGCCATGCTGAGTACGGAGAACGAAGGACCAACCCCTAACCCAATTAGGATCATATATAAAATAACAAGCCATCTCGGCGTTGATGGATCCAATGTACTTAACAGTAACGTGCCAATTCCCATTAGTACAGCTGATGAAACCATAATCTTTTTATAGGCGAATTTATTTGCAAGTGCACCACCTAAACCTGCAGCGACACTAGTTGCTACCATCATTGGCAAAAGCAGTAATCCTGAATTTGTTGCAGTACCACCTTCTACACCTTGGATATAAAGTGGGATATAAATAGTTGACACCATAAATACTGCACCATAAAACATGCCCGTTAACACACTGGTAGTATATAATCGTTCTTTAAATAAATTAAAGGGTAATATCGGATCTTTTACCTTTTTTTCCACTAGTAAAAATAGAATCAAACAAATAATAGATGCAGCAAATAAGGAGAGAATTTGCCAAGAATCCCAACTATATGTATGGCCGCCTAATTCTAATGCAAACATCAATGATACAGAAAAACTAATAAGTAAAATAGAACCAATCCAGTCAATATTTTGAACAGTATGGAATTTAGATTCTTTGTAAAAAACAAGAATTAGCACTAGAGCAATAAGACCGATTGGAATATTAATAAAAAATATCCATCGCCAATGAAAATGATCGGTTATAAAGGAACCTAACAACGGTCCAGCGATACTGGATAAACCAAATACTGCACCAAAAATGCCGCTCATTTTTCCCCGTACTTCTTTTGGAACAACATCCCAAATAATAGTGAACGCAATAGGCATTAGCGCACTGCCGCCAATTCCCTGTATCGCGCGAAAAATACAAAGCTGCACCATCGTTTGCGCAGTTCCACAAAGAATGGAACCAAAAAGAAAGAGTAAAATGCCAAACATAAAAAACTTCTTACGTCCATACATATCCGACAACTTGCCGAAAATAGGCATTCCAGCCATTTCTGCCACTAAATAAGCAGATGTGACCCAAACATATTTGTCCATACCGCCTAAGTCACCGATAATGGAACCCATGCTTGTAGCTACAATTGTGTTGTCTAAGCTCGCAACAAAAATACCAAGCATGAGTGCACTCATTACTGGTACAATTTTTGTTTCTTTATTCATAATAGAGACCTCTTTTCTGTCACTAGGTGAAATATAATTTGAGTCTAACACTGTTAAATTACTTAGTAAAGCAAATGTGCATCAACTAATATACAATAGAAGTAAAGAGGTAGTGAAATTGCAAAGGATGAAGTTCCATATGTATACCATCATATGTTATCCCTAAAAGGGGGGCTAATAATGAACAAAATTTTTTAGTCGGGCTGCGGATCGTATTAAAAGGAATAAAGGCTGAGATGGAGGAAATTGAATGAACGGAGGAGGCAAGTTATTATGCCTCCTGCTACTTTTAAGCTTTGCATACTTTTTTATCTATTGATAGATTTAAACTTTGCCATTTATTCTTCAAATTTTTTAATAATAATAGCTGAATTATGTCCGCCAAAGCCAAAAGAGTTTGAAAGTCCGATTGATAAGTTGTTCATAATCCTAGCACCTTCAGGAACATAGTCTAATTCACATTCTTCGTCAGGTGTATTCAAATTAATAGTCGGTGGGATGATTCCATTCTGCAAGCTTTTTACTAATGCAATAGCTTCGACAGCACCCGCTGCTCCAAGCATATGGCCAAACATTGATTTGTTGGCTGTTACAGGAATTTGGTAAGCTTTTTCCTGAAATAGCTTTTTAATTGCCATCGTTTCTGAGCGGTCGCCAGTTGGTGTACTTGTCGCATGGGCACTGATGACATCTATATCATGTATGGTCCTATTTGCACTGTGAAGCGCTTTTTTCATCGCAAGGTAGGCACCTCTTCCTTCGGGATGGGGTGCTACCATATGAAATGCATCCGAACTAGAACCATAACCAATCATTTCTCCATATATAGGTGCCTTTCTTTTTTTTGCATGTTCGTAAGATTCTAACACAAGAATGCCGGCACCTTCACTCATTACAAAGCCATCTCTTTCCTTATCAAAAGGGCGGCTTGCTTGCGAGGGCACTTCATTATTGGTAGACAATGCTTTTGCGTTGCTGAAGCTTGCTATTGATAATGGCGAGATAGCCGCTTCTGCACCGCCGCTAAAAATAATATCTGCGTCTCCGTTGCCAATTGCTTGAAAAGCTTCACCAATGGAAGTATTTCCGATTGAACAAGCTGTAACAGGAGACATGGACGGTCCTTGAGCTCCTAAGCGAATGCTGATTTTAGCAGCAGCAGCATTCGATATCATCATAGGCACTAAATTTGGACTAACTCTGTTAGATCCTCTGTTATTTAACGTATTAACATTATCAATCAGAGTATTTAATCCGCCAATTCCTGAGCCAACAAATACTCCAATACGTTCTGGATTGGTATTTTCTAGTTGTAATTGAGAATCTATTAACGCTTGTTCAGCTGCAGCTAACGCAAATTGTGTAAATCGATCTAATTTTTTGGCTTCTTTTGCTCCAAAAATTTCATGTGCATCAAACGATTCTACTATTCCAGCTATTTTTGTTTTCAACTGCGATGTATCAAAAATGTTGATCTCCTTAATTCCAGATCTACCATTTACTAAAGCATTCCAAAAACTATTAACATCATTTCCTAATGGAGAAATAATCCCCATCCCTGTAATAACTACTCTACTCATTAAAATTACCTCCGTTTTGAATGGATAGTATCATTATTAACGATAATTTATCCTATTACAAGTTGTAGTTTATCCTAGTATAATGAGTAATAGATTATTAATAAGAGTGTATGTTCGAAAACAAGGACATCAGGGAGATGTTAAATCAGCTATGCTTCCTGGAATTTTGAACAACCTATAAAAGGAGAAAAAAATGAATCAAGAAGGAAGATTACATGCACTTTCCGAATTTTTGAAAACAAAACGATCGAAAATTACCCCTCAAATGGTTGGTTTACCTGTTGGCATTAGGAGAAGGACACCTGGTTTACGGAGAGAAGAAGTGGCGCAGCTAGCTGGTGTTAGCACAACATGGTATACGTGGCTAGAGCAAGGAAGGGATATTAAAGTCTCTGTTTCTGTATTAGAGAATATTGCAGATGCTCTTCAATTAAATAAAGATGAACGGAAATATTTGCACGGCTTAGCAATGGAAGAAGGGGATAAATCAGTCTATATTCAAGAGGAAAGTCCCATCATTACACCATCTTTACAAAAAATAATAGATGAACTTCAATATTGTCCAACTATTATTTCCGATAGACGCTGTTATATCGTTGGATGGAATGAAGCAGCAGCTCATATTTTTTTAGATTTTGGGAAAATCCCTTTAGAAAAAAGAAATCTGCTTGAATTGCTTTTTTCACGGAAAGAATTACGAGCGCTTGCTGTTAACTGGGAGCATTTCGTAAAAGGGTTTATTGCCATTTTTCGAACGTATTATGGACAATATGTAGCAGATGATTGGTATACAGCGTTTATTGAAAAAATGGAACGAGAATATCCAGATTTCAGTAAATTATGGAATGAAAGTGAAGTCAGTTCTGCTCCTGAAGTATGGATTGAGTTTCGCCATGCTAAGCTTGGAAAATTAATATTTAGTCTTACATCTTTTCAAGTCCAGGGCAACCATGATTTAAGATGCAGTGTATATACACCAGAGGAAGGCACTTCAACAGAAAACAAATTAAAAAGTGTTGTTAAAGATAAAGAATAGATGTTCGTTCATTGGAAGCAGCAAGAGAATAAATTTGTTATGTGTTAAGTAGGAGAAAAAATATTGCAGTGAAATTAGGACTATTTGAACAATTCCGTTTATAATATATAGATAAACAGTTGCCATAGGAGGAGATACCAGATGAAAAGAATAGCTGTTTTCTGTGGTTCAAGTAATGGGGCATCCCCAATTTATTTAGAAGGTGCGAAAGCTTTAGGGAGAGAATTAGCAAAAAGAAGTCTAGAACTTGTATATGGAGGATCGAGTATAGGTTTAATGGGTGCTGTTGCGGATGCAGTTCTACAAGCAGGTGGAAAAGCAATTGGTGTTCTGCCCAATTTTTTAGCGGAGAAAGAACTTGCTCATAAAGATTTAACGGAATTAATCGTTGTTGATTCCATGCATGAACGTAAAGCAAAAATGGCTGAATTAGCAGATGGCTTTATTACACTACCAGGTGGTGCTGGAACTTTAGAGGAATTCTTTGAAATATACACTTGGGCCCAATTAGGTTTACATCAAAAACCATGTGGTATTTTAAATACCAATCATTATTACGATCCTCTTATCCGATTAATCCACCATATGGTTGATGCTGAGTTTCTGCAAGAAAAATTTCGCAACATGGCTCTTGTAGATGCTAATCCGGAAACACTGCTTAATCAATTAAATACATATACACCACCAACGGTTAAAATTTTTCTAACCGAAAATCAAACATAAGCTGCCGTGTAAGGAAATAAGCAGAAAACCCGCATATTGCGGGTTTTTGTTTAAAGATAAATAGATTCTTATGAATAAAGAATAAATTTATTGGACTAGATTCAAGAAAAAGATTTCCATTTCATGTATAATTGTACCATAGGTGGTTGTTCAAAAAGTCTGGTAACAGTAGCAGTCGAATCTCTTCATTACGTGACCGCATCAGTTCACAGGCAAGCACCACACCAACGCTTCTGGCTTCGTGACTTCCCTGCCTCGAACTTCTTCGCTTAGATTATTCTCTTTTTGAACACGCGCAATAAACTAGGGTGTAAACGGAGGTGTACTATGAATAACCATACCGAGCAACGAAGTAAAAAACAGCTTATCGATTATAATGCAAGAAAAGGACATATATTATATATTTATGAAGATATCTCGAAATATATGGAGAATACAGTTGATTTTATTTTGCAGGCATTAAAAAATAAACATCAGCTATTACTGATTGAAAAAGAAGAAGTTTATAAGGAGGTTTTCGATACACTTACAAATCTTGTTCCTCCTAATGAACTGGAATCTATTTATTTTCTAACTGATCAATGTTTTTTACAACTGTGCGATGGAACAAGCTTTGAAAGCCTTCAAGCTTATTTCAAACAAACCTTTAATAAGGGGAAATGGGAAGAGAAAAAAGTTGACAGTTGGATACATATATCTATGAATGAGCACACAAGACCTAGTTATAATTTAAATCAAATTGGAAGAATATTAACAGAAAAAGATAGTGTAGGTGAAAGTAACGCTGTTTTTGCTTTAAATGGAGAAGAAGTTTCTGCAACGTATCAAAATAAACTAGTAACTGCATATCCATACTTTATGACAGATGATCAAATAATAGAATCTTTATTTTATATGCACGCAAATAATCCATCATTTACGGTATATAAAGAAAAACAAGAATTAGAAAGTATCATAAAAGCTACAAGGCATCAACTGGAATCGTTTATTATGCGAAATTTAGATCCAATAGTCATATTAAATAATAAGGATATAGTTTTGACAGTAAATGAAGCGTTTGAAAAAACCTTTGGGTGGAAACCACAAGAAATAGTTGGAGTAAATTCTTTGCATTTACCACATATACCAAAAAGTGAAATGGAGGAGGTTTATCAAAATAGATGTAAAACATTTATAGGAGAAAACGTAGAAGAATATGAATCAATCAGAGTAAACAAAGAAGGAAATCAACTTTATGTGCTGATATCTTGTTTACCGCTTAGAGATGAATATGATAAAGTAAATGGCCGCGCAGTTATTATTAGGGATATAACAGAAAAAAAACAAGCACAAGAATTATTAGTAAAAGCAGAAAAATTATCGATTGCAGGAGAGTTGGCAGCAGGAATAGCACATGAAATAAGAAACCCAGTTACAGCGATCAAAGGCTTTTTGCAACTGATGGAACAAGCGGAAGAGAAAAATAAAGTATATTATGAAATAATGGAGGCAGAAATAGAAAGAATTGAATTAATTCTTAGTGAGTTGTTAATTCTCTCCAAACCACAAGCAGTTCATTTTGAATGGACAAATATTTATGAATTAATACAAGATACGGTCATTTTGTTAGAAGCGGAAGCAATTATGAAAAATGTTCAAATCGATTTGGAAATTGAGTCTGATAAATTTTTTATTAATTGTGAAAAAAACCAAATAAAACAAGTATGTATTAATTTTATAAAAAATGCGATTGAGGCAATGAAAAATGGAGGCAAATTGACCATTCAGCTTAAAAAGACAAATGCACAAGAAGTGTTAATCGTCTTTATAGATGAAGGCTGCGGCATTCCTGATTACGTACTGTCTAAATTAGGTCAACCTTTTTATACAACAAAAGAAAAGGGAACAGGTTTAGGTTTTATGGTCAGTAAAAAAATTATCGAAAATCATAAAGGGACCGTTTCTATTAGCAGTCAAGAAAATATTGGTACAACCATTGTTGTGAAAATTCCTTTATCCCACTCTTAACTCATGTCTAGTCTCCGCCATTTAACAAGGTAAAAGCAGATTCAAACCTAATTAAGGCGACGCAGCTCAGACCCCTTTTCGATAAAAAAAGATGCAGATTATTCAATCAGTCTGCATCTTTATATACATTTAGCGATTATCTATTTTTTCTGGATATAAATCATGATTCATTAATCGATGGGATGCCATCTCTTCATATTTTGTTCCTGCTTTTCCATAGTTGCAGTATGGATCAATCGATAATCCTCCACGAGGAGTGAATTTCCCCCAAACTTCAATATAACGTGGATTTAACAGTTTGATTAAGTCATTCATAATAATGTTGACACAGTCTTCATGAAAATCGCCATGATTACGAAAACTGAATAAATATAATTTTAATGATTTACTTTCGACAATTTTTTGATCCGGAATATAACTGATATACATCGTTGCAAAATCAGGTTGACCAGTGATTGGCACTACTTATGAGCAAGGGCACTTCCGCTTTTCTTATAAGTAGGTGGACTATATCATATTCTTATGCTTCTGCGATAAAACATAAGAACCCTCGCGCTTCCATCCATATGGATGTACTCTACTCTCTTTTGCAAATAATACTACAATATCGCTTCTTATTTGCACGATTTCGATAGTCTCTGCACCTTCTCCATATTAGAAGTTGTTCAAAAAGACGGAAGGATTTTTGAACAACTTCTAATAAGAGCTTGGCTCAGGATTAGAAATTTCTTTCCTTCCCTGAATTCACGAGGTTTAAGCGACAGTGTTGCCACTGAAGTGTGCCCTTATTGACACAGACTGGTAAATTCCGGACAGTTGAATTTAACAAAATAATCACGATTTACATGCAAATTATCAACAGATTCTAAAATATCAGGATTGTATTCATAAACATATTTTGTTCCTTGGTTTCCTAATAAGGTTAAATCTTCTAAACCTTCTTCTGTTTTTCTGCCAGACATAACATAACCTCCAATGATTGTTTGTACACTAAAAAGAGGCAAATTTAATAGCTATAAAAAAGTTATCATGGAACAAAAGAAAAAAGCCATCTCCATCATGGACATGGCTTTTTATTGACATGTGTCCATAGTTTTTTATAGAGGGTCGCTATGAACCTCTTCCTTGTACATATTACATATTTATAAAGAAATGATATAGGAATTTCGCTAGAACGTCAACAAGATTTCCCTTCCAGGCTACATTCCATTATTTAATGGAATGTATATCTTGATTGATGCTTTCATCCTTTTCGTTTTTGTCTTTCATCCTGCTGAAAATATTAGCAAGTAGAGAACCGGATAGATTATGCCAAACGCTGAAAATAGCACTTGGTACTGCTGCTAAAGGCGAGAAATGGGCGGTAGCGATGGCTACTCCTAAGCCGGAATTTTGCATGCCGACTTCCATGGCAACAGCCTTTTGTTTTGCTAAATCCATTCCACATAAACGGGCAAAGAAAAAGCCAATCAAAAATCCAAGTAGATTATGCAGGATAACAACTCCAAAAATAAGCAGACCTGTTTGCGCAATTTTGTCAGCGCTGCCTGCTACTACTGCTGAAACAATTAATACAATAGCAAGAACAGAAACGAGCGGCATTGCTTTTGCACCTGCTTTTGCCTGTTTGCCAAAGAACTTTTTAATGATTGCACCAAGAACTAAAGGAACAATAACTACTTGTACAATTGAAAGGAACAAAGAAGCAACGCTGATATTAACCCATTTGCTTGCAAACAGAAGAATGAGCAGCGGCGTAACAATTGGTGCAAGAATGGTAGAAACAGAAGCAATCGCAACAGCCAGCGCTACATTTCCTCTTCCTAGAAACACCATAACATTAGAAGCGGTGCCGCTTGGACAGCAGCCTACTAAAATGACACCAACAGCTACTTCTTTTGGTAAATCTAGACCAATAGCAAGTATAAAAGCAAGCAGAGGCATGATAACAAAGTGTCCAATAACCCCAAGAGCAACATCCTTTGGTCTTTTTACAACTTCTTTAAAATCCGACGCTTCGAGTGTCAGGCCCATTCCAAACATAACAATTCCTAATAAAGGAACGATATATTTTCCAAGACCAATAAAGTGATCTGGCAAGTAAAAAGCAATAATAGCAAAGATTAATACCCATAATGTAAATGTTTTTCCAGCAAAGTTGCTGATTTTCTCGATGAAACCCATAAATAAATAAACCTCCAATAAAACTTTTTGTCAAATTATCTTACACAATAATCATTCATTTATACTAGTGTAAACATTAAAAAAAATCAATATGTTTTTAATCTACTATTTGCTGGCTTTTTGAGTTTTTCATTATCTAATAATTTTAGACTTTTTCCTTTCCTATTTTCATATAATTCTGTAATACAATGCTTTAATTTGTAAAACGTATAATTCTTTAAAAAAGATGAAGGAAGTAAACAATCAATTCTAAAGAATAAATGGTCTGCTGTTAAATTTTCCTTATGGCATTTGGTAATTCCAGTCAGGAGATGAATGTATTGACGATAATCGGAAAAAGTATTCTACGCAAAGAATCTTGGGATAAGGTTACGGGAAAAGCAAAATATACGGGTGATTATATAACAACGGATGCTTTGCATGTTGAATTGATAAAAAGTACATATGCACATGCAAATTTAATCAAGATCGACATAACAAAGGCGAAAGATGTGAAAGGTGTACGGGCCATCATTTTAGGTGGAAACCTCCCGTTGATTGGAGAAGAAGTGATGGATCGTCCCCCTATCGCTGTAAATAAAGTTCGTTATTATGGAGAAGTGATAGCCTTAATTGTAGCTGATTCTGAAAGTCTTGCAAAGCTTGCTGCAAGTAAAATAGCAGTGCAATATGAACCGCTTTCAATTGTTAAGTCTGGTCTAGAGGCAATTCAGTCGAATGCTCCCATTATCCATGAAGATATTGAAAAATATATAAAAGATGAAAGTATTTATCCGCAGCCTGGAACGAATATTATTAATCATGCAAAAATTAGAAAAGGGAATATGGAAAAGGGATGGTGAGAAAGTGACATTGTCATAGAATTTACTTTTTTTATCCCATTAGCTGACCATTGTGCCATGGAAACACGGTCAGCTATATGTAAAATTGATGCAAACGACAAGGTTCATATTGTTACGAGTTCTCAGGCTCCATATATGGTGAAAAAAATTATTAGCAGAGATTTTGGCATAGATCCAGGAAAAGTGGTGGTAGAAACCCCTATAGTTGGAGGAGGATATGGGGGAAAAGCATCTGTTCACTTGGAAATATTTGCGTATATTGCATCAAGAGCAGTAAACGGCAGAAGGGTAAAAATTGTTAACACACGAGAAGAGGATATATCCGTATCCCCTTTACATATTGGCTTGAATGCGACGATAAAGCTTGGCTGCACAAAGTCAGGCAAGTTAAAAGCTGCGCATATTAACTATATTTTTGATGGAGGTGCATATGCTGATAAATCTCCCCATTTATGTACTGCAGGAGCAGTTGATTGCACCGGACCTTACCAATTAGAAAATATTTGGTATGATTCCTTCTGTGTGTACACGAATCATCCTTATGCTGCCCCATTTCGTGGGTTTAGTCATGGCGAAGTGCATTTTGCTTTTGAAAGGGCGATGGATCTATTGGCAAACAAAGCTAATTTAGATCCTCTCGATTTAAGGCAATTAAACGCTATCCATCCGGGAGATACAACACCTACCAAGTAATCTTAAATAATAGCAATGTTGGTAATTTAGATGAATGTATTGATCGATTAAGAAAATGGAGAACTGGGAAGAAGGAAGAATAACGGAATTAGGAAATAATAAAATAAGAGTAAAAGGAATTAGTTGTTGTTGGAAAAATTCAACAATAGGTCCTGACGCAGGTTCTGGTGTAACTTTAACCTTTAATTCGGATGGAAGCATCAATTTAATGTCAGGTTTAGTTGAAATCGGAACAGGCACAAAAACAGTTCTTGCCCAAATATTAGCAGAAAAAATGAAAATGAGTGTTGATAGAATATATGTTCGAATGACGGTGGATACACAAATTGAACCAGAACATTGGAAAACAGTAGCTAGCAGAGGAACTTTTATGGCTGGAAGAGCGGTGTTATCAGCAGCAGATGATGCAATCAAACAATTGAAGAAAATGGCAGCAATCGTTTTAAGAGTGCCAATAGAAGATTTAGAAGTAGGAAATGAAAAAGTATTTGTATCAGATAATCAAAATCTATATGTAAAAGTTAAAGATATTGCTTATGGGTATATTTATCCAAATGGCAATGCTATTGGCGGGCAGATTATTGCAAAAGGAAATTATATGCTCCGCGGCCTGACAAAACTTGATCCAGAAACAGGTGCAGGCACCCCTGAACCTGAATGGACAGTTGGAGCGCAGGGAATAGAAGTTGAATTTGATAAACATACATGTACATATTCGATTGTGAAGGCAATAACGGTTATGGATATCGGAGAAGTATTAAATTATAGTGGAGCTATTGGACAAGTAAAAGGTGCAATGAGTATGGGGATTGCTTGGGCTGGTAGAGAAGCTTTTTATTTTGATGAGTATGAAAGGTTAAAGAATCCACAGCTAAGAACATATAGACCACTTAGGTTTGGAGAGCATCCAGAATATATCGTTGACTTTGTGAAAACGCCTCAACTTGATGCTCCATTCGGCGCAAGAGGTGCTGGGGAGCATGGAATAATAGGAATAGCCGCAGCATTAGGAAATGCCTTATCATCTGCTGCAGAAGCTCCGTTAAATTCCTTGCCCCTTATTCCAGAAACAATATGGAGAGAAAGGAGGAGGAATACTAATTGAATTTTGATTATTTTCTACCTGCAGATTTAGAGGAAGCTACATCTTTATTCCATACTTTAAACAAGGATAAGAAGCACCCATTGTATTTTAGTGGTGGAACGGAAATATTAACATTAGGTCGGTTAAATATGGTACAGACAAATGCTGTTATTGATATAAAAAAGTTAGATGCATGTCTTGTACATCAGCTTGAAGGAGACTATTTAGTTTTTGGATCTGCCTTAACGTTAACGGAAATTGAGGAGAAAAATCTATTTCCGTTATTAACAGAAGTTTCCAAAGAAGTGGCGGATCTAACAGTAAGAAATAAAATAACACTTGGCGGCAATATATGTGGTGCAATTTTTTATCGAGAGGCAGTTTTGCCATTGCTTTTAACAGACAGTATTTTATTGATCAAAAGGGATGAAACCGTGCATACAGAAATGATTTCTTCTATTTTTAAAGAAAAATTACGTATAAACAAAGGAGATTTGTTTGTTCAAGCGTTGATCGAGAAAAAGTATATTACAGCTCCATTTGTAACGGTAAAAAAAAGACAGCAATGGGAAACAGGTTATCCTCTAATCACAGCAGCAGCATTAAAAATAAACAATCAAATTCGAATTGCTTTTAGCGGTTTATGCCCTTTTCCTTTTCGCTCGCAAACAATCGAAAAAACTATAAACGACCAAAGTTTAAAGTTAAATGAGAAATTGGATACGGTTATCAATCATTTACCTACTCCTATTTTGGATGATATAGAAGGTTCTTCAGAATATCGATTATTTGTGTTGAGAAACTTGTTAAAAGATATATTAGAAGTATTAGAGAGGGGACAATACTTTGAGTAGTTTTTCCAAAAAAATAATCGCGTTTCTAGAAGTGAATGGGGAAAAGAAGGAAGTAGTGATTTCACCTGATCAAACGCTATTAACAACACTGCGAGAGAATTTATATTTAACAGGTGCAAAGCCCGGTTGTTTAAATGGTGACTGTGGTGCATGTACTATATTAGTGGATCAACTGCCAATCAAATCCTGTATTATGTTAACGCTTGAAGCTATTAGTCATTCCATTAAAACCATTGAAGGCTTACATGATGCTCCGATACAACAAGCATTTATTGAACAGTTTGCTTTTCAATGTGGTTATTGTACACCAGGATTTATCATGAATGGTCATGCGTTATGTACCAAGCATCCGAACGCAACAGATGAGCAAATTCGTGAATGGCTGTCTTCGAACATATGCCGTTGCACATGCTACGAGGAGATTGAAAAGGCAGTCAAATCCGTTTTGAATAAAAAAATAGACGAATAGAAATAGATAGAACTTTTTTTAAATAGTATGTTAGAGAGTAATGTTTATTTAATAATCTCTATTTCTTTTAAAGGATAAAATCGAAAGACAGCTTCCCCAATTACCGAGTCTGCACGAATAAAGCCAAATTCTCTACTATCATGACTATGTAAGCGGTTATCCCCCATTACAAATAAATATCCTTTTGGAACTTTGTCTTTTCCAGTTTTCTCTTCTAAAGTAAAGTCACCTGTTATTTTATTAAAGGGGGCGCTTTCTTTATTCTCTTTCAAATAAGGTTCTTTATAGGCTTTTCCATTAATATATAAGACTTCGTCTTTGACTGAAATACGATCACCAGGCAATCCTATCACTCTTTTAATATAATTTTCATCCGCATCGGGTGCATGAAAAACAATCATATCAAAATGGTTTATTTTACTTGTTTTACTCACAATAATTTTATTGCCAGCTTCAAATGTAGGGGACATTGATGCACCTAAAACCACACTCGGGCTAAAGAAAAACGTACGGCATATCACAACAATAATCATTGCAAAAAATAATGATTTTAACCATGAATAAATCTCTTTTTTAATAGAATCGTTCATTTCTGTTTCTCCAATCGTTTTATTATCTAAAATATTATAGTAACTTTCTTGGAAATTCAAATAATAGCTATCTTTTCCATTAAAGAAATCACCACATTTCATAAATGGATGAAAGGTAAAAAGAATAAGATAATAAGGAAGTGTTCAATAGTGGACAATGAAGCTTTTATGGTTTAATTTCGGAAAAGCACTACTTTTCTTTTAAAAAATGTATCTTCAAATACAGTATAAATTATTAGTCATGGGATAAGTCTTCTTTTAATATGATGAAACTATAGGAGGTGAAGGGATGGCAGTTGTAAAAGCATCAAGCGCGGATATTGATTTATTAGCAAGACTTCTTCGAGCGGAAGCTGAAGGAGAAGGAGTACAAGGAATGCTAATGGTTGGCAATGTAGGAATTAATCGACTGAGGGCAAATTGTTCTGATTTTAAAGGACTTCGAACTGTACCACAAATGGTTTATCAGCCCCATGCATTTGAAGCAACACTTAAGGGATACTTTTATCAGCGAGCAAGAGAAACTGAAAAAAGATTAGCAAGACGTGTGGTTAATGGGGAACGATTATGGCCATCAAAATATAGTTTATGGTATTTTCGGCCACCTGGAGATTGTCCTCCCACATGGTACAATCAGCCACATGTAGGCAGATTTAAACTGCATTGTTTTTATGAACCGACAGCAGAAACATGTCAAAATGTTTATAATACATTTTAAACAATAGAAACCCTCAAAAAAGACGGATTAATGATCTGTCTTTTTTGCATGTGGATTCGGGCTGCTGGTTTAAAAGCAACAATTCACACCGCCTTAATTATGTTAGAGTCTTCCATTACTATCGTTCGATTTGAGAAAAAAAGAAGCTGATGGTATATTTTAAACTATTAAATAGTAAAAATAGGTAGAGGAGTTAATAAAATGTCATTAGCAAATGTAAAAATTCATTTAACCGTGTTTCCTGCATACAATTCAGCAATTGAATTATCAAATGAAGAGCTGTATATAATGGGAAATGCAAAAGGCTGGGTAGATGTTTGTAAAGGTTGGGAACATGAATGAAAGAAATACAGGAGCAATTAAATAAAATAGAAGAAGATTATCAAGTGAAAATTTTATATGCATGTGAATCAGGAAGCAGATCATGGGGTTTTCCTTCTGCAGATAGTGATTTTGACGTGCGATTTATTTATATGCATAAAAAAGAATGGTACTTATCATTAGATAAAAATAGAGATGTAATTGAATTGCCTATCAAAGAGAAATTAGATATATATGGATGGGAGTTAACAAAGACATTACGGTTGTTTCGTCAATCAAATCCGTCCTTATTTGAATGGATGCAATCCAATATTGTATACACAAAATCAGACTTTTTTATTGAAAAAATAAAAAGTATAAAACAAACTGCGTTTAATCCTCGTGCTTGTTTTTATCATTATTTACATATGGCAAAAAATAATTTTCGCGATAATTTACAGAAGGAAGAAATAAATATAAAAAAATATTTTTATGTGTTGCGACCTATTTTGGCTTGCTGTTGGATTGAAAGGTTTCAAACAATGCCTTCAAATGATTTCAAATTTTTATTAAATGAACTTATTCCAAACGGTGTGTTAAAAAATAAAATAGGACAACTTTTACAAGAAAAATTAAGTGGGGGTGAAAGGCAGATAGAACCACACATACCAATAATTCATCAATACGTAGAAAGAGAATTAGAACGTTTGGAGAATGTATCACCAACTATTAATCGAGGACCAATAAATGAAAGGGAAATCACCATATTTCTTGATGATTTTTTTAGAGAAATATTAAATAAATATTCTGTTTAGAATAGCGACAATATAGGGGGAACAGAATAGTTGTCTTTCTTAAAAAAAGGCCAAAGTTTTTTAAAGTAAGGCTGTTTTCGTATAAAATGTTGCTTTTAAACTCGCAGCCTGAATACACTTCGCTTTCCGTGGGCGAGCGTCGAGCCTCTCCTGTGGGGTCTCGTCTTTCTCGCATTCCCACAGGAGTCTACGTGTATTCATTCTGCTGAGTACCTCTTCTCCCATTTTTTTAAGTAAAAAACAACAAACTTTGAGAAAACAGCCTAAAGTAAAGAACTTCGGCTTTTTTATTAGACCTGTTTAAAAAATTATCTTCTTTCAAGAAAGACCTTATTTCTTACTCATGATGGTAACTAACTCATCGTATAAAAGTTGTAATCCTTGCTCACTCAATTCTATTTTTCCATTTGCCAAGGTTAAAGGATCATTAATATGCTCACCAGTAACCATACAATGTGAATCTCTTTTATACTTTTGAAGCACAATTTTATCCTCGTCTGTAAAAATTTCCAATGGATCGTCATAATTAATATTAAGTGTTTTTCTTAATTCCTTTGGGACAACTATTCTGCCAAGCTTATCTGTTTTTCTTACAATTCCAGTACTTTTCATCATTATCTTCCTTTCTCTTAAAAATGTTGTTCAAAAAGTTAGGGAAACAAGCTTACGAATTTCTGCGTCATTTTTTGCTTTTATTACCTTACGTATCTGAGGATTTTTAACTAAAACGATTATATCTTTGAAGCTTCCTTTCCTTGAACTTCTCGGCTTTTTTGTACTTATGCTTGAACATACACTTAAAGTGATAATAGTAGGAAAAGATAAATGGAAGCAATCAAGAAGAGAGAATAGATTTTTATAAATATATTCTCATTCAATAGTTGAGGTTCCTTCTATTTTATCTTAATAATAACAAATAATTCTAAAAATTGGAATTAACACATAGTAGAAAACCCTATCTTTTTTATGAAGAAAGGAAAAGAAGAGTTAACTTGAGTTTCCATATGCTAGTTTATCTTTTTTTGCTGGTATAGTGTTTACTGGATGATGCTGCAGTATATTAAAGTTTATTTATAGGAAAAAGGATATCAAAAAAAAACACTATCTTTACTTTAAAGATAGTGTTTTGATAGTTGATAGATTTATTGAATATGGCGATAAACCCCGATAACTTTTCCTAGGATAATAACATTTTGTAAAATGATTGGTTCCATTGTGCTGTTTTCCGGCTGTAGTCGAATGGAGTTTTTTTCTTTAAAAAAACGTTTTACCGTTGCTTCGTCATCTTCCGTCATTGCTACAACAATATCCCCATTGTTAGCGGCGCTCTGTTGTCTTACAATGACATAATCTCCATCTAAAATTCCTGCGTCAATCATACTCTCCCCCATTATTTCAAGCATAAATACTTGTTCATCACTTGGAGCGAGTCTTTCTGGTAAAGGGAAATATTCTTCCACATTTTCAATAGCGGTTATTGGCAATCCTGCAGTAACTTTTCCGACAACAGGGACATTAATAATATTATACTTTGGCACAGTACTTTCTTCTATATCTAGTATCTCAATTGCACGTGGTTTAGTAGGATCTCTCCGAATTAATCCTTTGTCTTCTAACCTAGCCAAATGACCATGGACTGTTGAACTAGATGCAAGTCCAACTGCTTCTGCGATTTCTCTTACAGAAGGAGGATATCCTTTTAAACGAACTTCATTCTTAATGTAATCTAATATATCTAGTTGCCTTTTAGATAATTTTTGCATGATACGCACCTCTAGTTTATTTTCTTAAGGTAATTATAGCATGTATTACCATTCGACACAAACATAAGTTCTTATTTTTTAGTTGACACGAAACGTTTGTTCGCATATAATAAAATCCATAGATGCGAACATATATTCTGAAAAAGGGTGACGTAAAATGATGAAAAAATTGTGGACAAAATATTCATACTCTATTATTCTAGTGATTTGTAGTTTTGTTACATGTTTCGTTGTCGTATTAAGTACTGGTCATTATGATAAAGATCAATATATAAGTATTACGGTAGAAAAAGGAGATTCTGTTTGGCAGCTGTCTAAACAATATGAAGGAAAGTATCAAATGTCAAAAAATGAATTTATTAAATGGGTAGAAAAACAAAATAATCTTTCTGCCAATCATCTTGCAGCTGGAGAAAAGATTAAGATTCCTGTTCGAATGGAAGATGAAAATATTAAATTAGCATCAGAGTAAGGCGAGTAATGAAGAGCGAGTGTTTCTCGACAGACGGGGTAAGATAAATTTTAATTAACAATGGTGGTATAGATGAATGCAATTATTTATTGTAGAGTAAGTACTGATAAAAAAGAACAAGTAACTTCTCTTAAAAGGCAGGAGGAAGAGTTGTTGCAGCTCGCGCATGAAAACAACTTTACGATTGCACATATCATTAAAGAACAAGCAAGTGGATATGATTTAGAACGTGATGGTATATTAGAATTATTATCATATATAAAAGATAAAAATATTTCCGCTTGTTTGATTCAAGATGAAACAAGGCTGGGAAGAGGAAATGCTAAGATAGCCATTTTACATTGTATATTAAGAGAAAACGTAAAGCTTTACAGCATTTCGCATTCAGGTGAGTTAGTATTATCAGATGCTGATTCGATGGTTCTTCAGATAGTCAGTTTAGTGGAAGAATATCAAAGGAAAATTCACAATATTAAAATAAAAAGAGGGATGAAAAAGGCAGTAGAAAATGGCTTTAAACCAGAACAAAATCTTAAGAACTTAGGTGTAAATGCAGGAAGAAGCCGAATAGAATGCCCAGTTGAAGAAATCGTAAAATTAAAAGAGAATGGTTTAACTTTTGCTGAAATTGCCTCTACTTTGCGTGGATTTGGATATTCCATTTCAAAAGCAACTGTCCATAGAAGGTATCAAGAATATTGTGAACAGTCAGGTAATTACAAAGAATAGTCGATTTGCATAATAGATTAATATTATAACAAGAAAGCCGGCAAACGTATGATTTTGTCGGCTTTCTTTTGGATCAATTATTCAAATGTCAATTTTGTAGGAGGAATCAACGTTTTTTCCATACCTAAGGCAATCTCAAGGTCAATTGCGTGTTCTTGTTCAGTAACGACAATATCCCTGATTTTTTGGGCAGAATCATACATTCCAAGTGCTTCAAGCTGGTGAATTCGTTGTAAATATCTGCGGATCGCGTCGTATTCTCCTTGTAAATCTTGACGAAGCATTTCTTCATTATCCATAGAAGTGCCGATCGGTGCTACTTGTGTAGTTGGAATTCCTCCTAGATATTGAATAAGTTCGCTCAGAACGATGGCATGACCAAATTCATCTTTAGAATGTTCTTCTAATTCTTCAGCAACCGCAAAATAAGCAGCACCTTTTAGCATACTTGCATGTTGTGCATATTGAATGCCTGCAGCATATTCCCATGCTAAATCAAGATTAAGACCATGAACTATTTGTTCAATTGCTTGTTGATTATTCAATGTATTGTCCATCCTTTCTACTACAATTCAATTCAATTTATTCAATATGGGCAAAATTGACACAATAAAATCAAAAAATCTTAATAAAATGATAAATAAATATACATATGTTATAATGTTATTTTGATAAAGCCAACTCATTTTAGCTTTTATAGTTAAAATGAAGTCTTACTAGAAAAAACTTTTAGATTAATGGGAAAAACTTATCACACATACTAAGTCACGGAGAGATCCACAGCAATTCTTCCGGATTTTTTGGTCAAATATTAAAAATAATGTAGTAAAGGAGAATATAATGATATCAAATGATAAATTAGCACGCATAAACGAGCTGGCAAAAAAGAAAAAAGAAATTGGTTTAACCGAACAAGAAGCAAAAGAACAGACTAAACTACGTGCTGAATATTTAAAAACGTTTCGCTCGAGCATGTTAAATACATTACAGAATGTAACAATTTATGATCCTAATGGTGAAGATGTAACACCACAAAAATTAAAAGAACAACGAAATAAAAAGAATTTACATTAAATAATACGATAAATATTTATCGACGCAGTATGTGCTACTGCATACAGACAAGATTTTTTGTATGCTAAAAGGATACTTTTACATGCCCTCTTTTTCATCTAATTTTTATGAATTTTATTTTTATTCATTCAATTAGTTGTTTTATGACTCGTTGGCATTTAATATATTATTGTAATGATTTTTTATGAGAGGATGTTTTACATGACAGTAAGTATTGATAATTTATCGATTAATTCGATTCGAACTTTATCAATTGATAGTATCGAAAAAGCGAATTCTGGTCATCCAGGTATGCCAATGGGAGCGGCACCGATGGCTTATTCATTATGGACTTCTATTATGAACCATAATCCAAAAAATCCAAAATGGTTTAATCGTGACCGCTTTGTTTTATCTGCAGGGCATGGATCTGCTTTATTATATAGCTTGTTGCATTTATCAGGTTACGATTTATCTATTGATGATTTAAAACAATTCCGTCAATGGGGCAGTAAAACGCCTGGTCACCCTGAGTTTGGACATACTGCTGGAGTCGATGCAACGACAGGTCCACTTGGGCAAGGAATTGCGATGGCAGTAGGTATGGCATTAGCAGAACGTCACTTAGCTGCAGTTTATAACAAAGACTCATATAATGTTGTAGATCATTTTACATACAGTATTTGTGGAGACGGAGACTTAATGGAAGGGGTTTCCGCAGAAGCTGCTTCATTAGCTGGACATTTAAAGCTTGGTCGACTTGTAGTGATGTATGATTCAAATGATATTTCTTTAGATGGAGATTTAGATAAATCATTTTCTGAAAGTGTAGAGCAACGCTTTAAATCTTACGGATGGCAATATATTCGTGTTGAAGATGGAAATGATGTTTCTGCTTTAACAACTGCACTAGAGGAAGCGAAACAAGATGAAAACAGACCAACGTTAATTGAAGTAAAAACAGTTATTGGCTATGGTTCTCCTAACAAATCCGGTAAGTCAGCATCTCACGGATCACCACTAGGTGCAGACGAAATAAAATTAACAAAAGAAACATATAAATGGACATTTGAAGAAGATTTTTATGTTCCAGAGGAAGTATATGCAAATTTCAAACAAAAAATTGCAGATGCTGGTGCAAAAAAAGAGCAAGAATGGGAAGCGTTATTTGCCAAATATGAAGCAGAGTATCCTGAACTTGCAAAACAATTTAAAGTGGCTATTTCTGATAGTCTTCCAGAAGGATGGGATCAAGATATTCCAGTATATGAAGAAGGAAGCAGCTTAGCTAGTCGTGCTTCTTCTGGTGAAGCATTAAATGGAATTGCGAAAAATCTACCTTCTCTAATTGGCGGATCTGCTGACTTAGCAGGAAGCAATAATACGATGATTAAAGGGGATAAAGATTTAACTCCTGAAAACTTTGACGGTCGTAATATTTGGTTTGGTGTTCGTGAATTCGCAATGGGAGCAGCATTAAATGGTGTTGCATTGCATGGTGGATTAAAAATCTTTGGCGGTACATTCTTCGTATTCTCTGATTACTTAAAACCTGCTATTCGTCTTGCTGCGATTATGGGATTGCCTGTAACATACGTATTTACACATGATAGTATTGCGGTAGGAGAAGATGGACCTACACATGAGCCTGTTGAACAATTGGCAGCATTACGTGCACTTCCAAACTTGTCTGTTATTCGTCCAGCTGATGGAAATGAAACAGCGGCTGCATGGAAACTAGCAGTTGAGTCAACAAATAAACCAACGGCTCTTGTATTAACAAGACAAAACTTACCAACAATAAAAGGTACTAATGAAAATGCATATGAAGGTGTGTCAAAAGGGGCATATGTTATTTCACCATCTGCTCAAGAAACACCAGATGCGCTTTTAGTAGCAGCTGGATCTGAAGTTGGTTTAGCTGTTCAAGCACAAAAAGTATTGGAAGCTGAAGGAATTCATACGTCTGTTGTAAGTATGCCATCATGGGATCGTTTTGAACAACAATCAGATGAGTACAAAAACAGTGTGCTTCCGAAAACTGTTAAAAAACGTTTGGCGCTTGAAATGGGAAGTTCGCTTGGATGGCATAAATATGCTGGAGATGAAGGCGATGTATTAGGAATTGATACATTTGGAGCATCTGCACCAGGAAACAAAATTATGGAAGAGTATGGCTTTTCCGTTGATAATGTCGTAGCACGTTTAAAAGCTGTATTAACAAAATAAGATTATTAACGGATGTCCGATTATAATCTAAAAATAAAAAAAGAGCGGATAATAATCTTGCTCTTTTTTTTAATTGGAAAATAAATGCAATCTGCTCCGAGAATAGTTGATGATCAGTCTTCTTTTTAAAGAAAAAGGCTGTTTTCTAAAAGTTTGTTGTTTTTGAATAAAATAAAAAACATGGCTAAAGCACTGAGCAGGCTGAATACACGAAGACTCCTGCGGGTAAAGCGAGAAAGACGAGACGCCACAGGAGCATAGCGACGAGGAGGCTCGGCACTCGTCCGCGGAAAGCGAAGTGTATTCAGGCTGCAGGTTAAATAACAACAACCTATAAGAAAAGAGCGAAGAAAAAATGATAAAAACGCGAAAGAATGAACCTTTTCGACAAAACTAGTCTGTTTTTTTTACACCTTGAGACACAACCTGTATTTGTAACTTTTTATAATAATATAAAGACGTAAAATATAGGTAGGTGGAGAGCTTGTATGAGAAAATATGAATTGTATTTAATAGAAGAAAGCATTGCAGTACATTATAATGGAAAAGAAAGAATGTTTTACAATTTATTTTTTGAACATACTAACGCAAAAGACAAAAAATTAAAAAAAATTCTTCAAAAGCAGATCGATTTTATCACTCTTCCGATTCCAGTTTTGAAACTACAACAGTTACTATTTAGTGAATTACAAACAAAAAGATTTTTTCAACAAAAAAACGATGCATTATATATTGAAAATGGAAATTTAAGTAATGCTGCTTTATCCATCAATAGTCGTTGTCTAATTATTGAGGCAGAAGGGTATTATGATGCTGAGTCTGTTTTTTTCGAAATAATTCGTAAAAATGAACCGTCTTTTTTAGCCATTGATATGGAAAATGCTAGATATGGATGGCTAAAGCCGATAAAAGAAAGAAATTTTGTTTGAAAAAGAGAATTTACAGTACAAATATTGTATAATATTATCTGGTCTAGTACACTAAGTGGTAGACAACAAGAAGGAGGAAAAAAAATGACTACTTGGCTTTGGATTGTGATAATTGTCGTGGCGTTGCTTGCTGGTATCGCTATTGGATTTTTTATCGCTCGTAAATATATGATGAGCTATTTAAAGAAAAATCCACCAATTAATGAGCAAATGTTAAAGATGATGATGATGCAAATGGGAATGAAACCATCCCAAAAGAAAATTAATCAAATGATGTCTGCGATGAATAAACAGACAAAATAATCTTGGACAAGCAAGTCCTTGATACATAAGGTTTTTACAGCATATGTTACTGTTTGTTTATAATCTAAAACATCATTTTACTTAACGATAGAGTGTAACTTTCATCAAAGATTTTCTTTGATTTTGGTTAATCTTTCATCAAACTAATTCAAAACCGCCTATTCTGTTGGAAACTAAACCAATGGGAAGGTGGTTTTTGTGTTATTTGAAGATGTGTTGGAAGAATATATGTATCATTGCCGAGCAAAAGGGTTCACAGATAAGACAATCAAGAATAAAAATCAAGAGTATAAACAGTTGAAAGAATTTTTAACTAAAAAAAGAGGAATTGCTGAATTAGAAAATATCACTACACATGATTTAAAAGCATATATGAGAGTAAAGCAAAAAGATGGACTCCAACCTCAAAGTATAGTGTCAATGTTAAAAATGATTAAAGCGTTCTTTTCATGGTGTGAGAAGGAAGAATATCTAAAAGAGAACATAGCAAAAAAGTAGAAATGCCGAAACTACCTAAGAAAATTCTAAAGGGGTTCACCGTAAAAGAGGTTCAATTGATGATTGACAGTTTCTCTTATAAAAACTACTTTGAGGATTCTAGCAGATTTAGAGATAAGAGTAAAAGCTTTAGAAACGCAATAAGAATAGGAGTGTAATAATGAATGTAGATGCACAAGTTGTTATTAATTTATTATCGAAGCAAATTGCGAACATGAGTGTAGAGTTAGCAATTAAAGAAGCACAAATAGCAGAATTAAATAAATCAAAACAGGCTGCTGAATAAGGCATCTTTTTTATTGGAAAGGAGTTATTTAATGGCAAAATATCCTTATAGAAAATTAGGAACACAATTTGACAGAGTTAGAAATGATCTGAATGAAAATATGATTGATATAGAAAGCGATATGAAGGAACAGAAAAGTCGTGTAGATAATATAATTCGTAACAACCCACAACCAAGTGAAGTAGTAGACAGTCGTGTAGATGCTGATGGCTATGAACATGCAATTTTGAAGGATAGATTGGACTCAGACTACAATAATCATAGAGTATCAGTTTATAGACACAAAAGAGGGTCTTCTACTTTTACTAACAGTCGAAAATCCTAAAACCAATGAACGATATATCTATAGCTACCCAGATATTTTGAAGTTTGAAATGAACACTAATATAGGTCCTGGTTTTGAAAAAATGGAACCTTGTTGGTTTAGATAGGACAGAAGACTTTGAATTTGAACCTGAAGAGAGTAGGAAAAAAATAACCTATAGGATTATTTTTAAGGATCCTAAATAATCTTTTGCTGGTGTATAGGACAATATGGGGACATAACTAAATATCAATTTTAAGAGGATTCTCACACAGGTGGGAGTCCTTTTTTAATACAAAAAACTTCATAGAAATAAACAATAAAGGAAAGATGATTTATTTAGCGAATAAAAAACTTGTTTTAATAATAGATACTTTATACTAATTTCCTTTTTTGGGAATATTTATGTTCGTTATTTTTTATTTATAAGATATAGTTGGATATGATGTCAAAGACCTAAGAAACTTGCAAGTAATCTTTAAATCTTGGACATACTGATACTATTTATCTGAAAAGAAGAACGAATCAAACCACCTAGGAGTGAATCATATCAATATTAAAGCGACAGACTTGCTTCAAGTAAATCCTTATATGTTGCGACAATGGGATCTTCAACAATAGGTGAAGATGAATTATGAATGCCACCAATTAATGCTGCTGATCCTTTTCCTAGTGGTGTGTATCGAATGGTTAGGCGGAGAGTAGCGTCGCATGGCTGAAAAACTAAAAATAAGATAAACAAAATGATAATAGTACTAAGTGAATAAGAAAGAGAGTAGAGAATGAAAAAGAGATTTACAGAAGATAAAGTAAAAACAGCGTATAAAAATTCAGGTAAAATATTGTTATGTATATTAACTTTCGGATTATTAATTTCATCAGGATTAACACAAGTATTTGCAGAAGATTCTTACCGCCCGCAGTATCATCTGACCCCTCAAACAGAGTGGATGGGTGATATTCAAAGACCAATCTACATCAACGGAGTTCATCATCTTTATTATCTTTATAATGAAGACTACTCTTGGGATGGAATTGGGACAGAATGGGCGCATGCTACTTCAACTGATCTAGTGCATTGGAAAAGACAACCTGTTGCGATGCATAAATATGATGGCAATCCAGCAGGTGATCCATGGGCAGGATCTGCAGTAATTGACACAAATAATACAGCAGGCTTTGGAGCAGGGGCTATTGTTGCGTTAGTTACAATGCCTGGTCAAACAACTCATCTTTGGTACAGCCTAGATGAAGGTAATTCATTTAGTTATTACGGTCTTGTACAGCATAACCCTACAGGTAATGCAGATTTTCGTGACCCTAAAGTTATTTGGCATGAGCCAACTAAAAAATGGGTAATCCTCATGGCAGAAAATGATAAGATTAGATTTTATACCTCAACAAATTTAAAAGACTGGACATATGCTTCTTCATTTGTAAGACAAGATATAGGAATCATTGAATGTCCTGATTTGTTTGAAATCAATGTAGACGATAATCCTAACCATAGAAAATGGGTATTAATGACAGGTGCGAATGGCTTTAATTATGGGCATACAAGTGGCTCTGCTTACTTTATTGGTGATTTTGATGGTACATCTTTTATTAAAGATGAAGGAACTGATGTTCAATGGTTAGATCATGGCACAGATTGTTACACAGGAGTAACTTGGGAAACCCCATTCGCAAACAAAAACTTTCGGTATTACATTGCGTGGATGACTAACTGGGAATACACAAGAAAGCTTCCTTATGATGGCTATATTGGTAATACAACTATTGTAAGAGAACTTAGATTAAAAAATACCACTGATGGATTGAAATTATTTCAAACTCCCGTTTGGGGTATACGTGATAATTTTGATGATAAGTCTTTCTGGGGTGATCAAGTTATTACAAGTCAACAACCAAAAATATTAGATGGAGTAACTTCTTATTCAATCGAGTCTTCTTTTCACATAGATGACCTGACAAATGGTCTCTTTGGTATTTCTGTACGAGACGGAAATGGTGCGCATACTGATATCACATATGATCCAGAAACTAATGAACTTGTATTTAATCGTTCTCAGAGTGGACTAATTATAGATGATCCGCATTTTATTGAACCAAGAATTGTGAAAAATGTATTCCCTTTAAACGGTAAAATTAAACTTGACATTTTTGTAGATAGAAGTACAGTTGAAATTTTTGTTAATGATGGAGCTTATGTATTAAGCAATTTAATATTTCCGCAGCTAAGTTCGGATGAATTGAGAATATGGACAAATGATACGGTTCATTTAGATTACTTTAAAGTGAAAACAGTTAATGAATCATTAATTGAATAGACATTTTTTGTTTTCATAAGCACTTCTTAATGAGGTGCTTTTTTAGTTTTAATTTACAAATGAGTGGTCTAACTCCACCGTCTTTAGACGGTATAAGCTTTTAGCCTTTCACTTCTGTGTCCATACTAAATGTGAGGTGAAAGTATGGACGGGTATCGAAAAAATAGCCATGCAGTATATGATATAAAGTTTCATGTAATATTGGTGACAAAGTATAGAAATAAGGTATTACAGGGGGCTATAGCAGTAAGAGTAAGGGAATTAATAAGGCAGGGATGTGAAGCGAGAGGAATTACAATCTTGCAAGGAAGTGTTGGAAAAGATCACATCCACTTGTTGTTATCATGTCCACCGAGCATTGCCCCAAGTAAAATCATGCAGTACCTAAAAGGGAGATCATCAAGGCTTCTTCAAGATCAATTCCCAGAGTTAAAAAAGAAATATTGGGGTCAACACTTATGGGCAAGGAGCTATTTTTGTGCCACAATTGGAACAGTGGATGAAGAAACGATAAGAAATTATATTGCCAACCAGTTCAATGAAGAAAAGAACGATATATTTAGGATTGAAGAATGAGTTTAGTCTCATTTAGTTGGCTTTAGCTTAGGATCTTTTAGAAGACTTCAGTCTTAGTTAGCGACTTTAGTCGTCGACATTTATGTCCAAATTCACCTGCTTTAGCAGGTGGTCGTTTAAGAGGATGTTCAATAAGTCATCAAATGATAAGCTACGAATCTCTTCGTTGACTAGCTTTTCCGCTACTCGCGTATCCTAAATAAAGGGATCTTCAACTAAAAACGCTCATGTCCTGTGAGCAACGTTGAAGTCACCACATCCTGTGGAAGTCAGTTGCTCAAAGCTACGCCGCCTCGACCTTCTTGCTTCTAATTTGTTACCTTTTTGAACACAAACTTTAACTTTTATCAAAAGAATCCGAAACCACTTTTTCTATTGGAAACGAAACCAAGGAAGGGTGGTTTTCTTGTGTCAATGTTCAATATATTAACGTTAAATATTTATATAAATTAGCAAGGAAGCTTTCTTTCATAATTAGTTAGGTATTTGAAGAGAATAAAAGAAAGTAAATGCAACAAACGTCTTACCATTTTTAGACTATTGATAGGAAATTTTGATTAACAAAATAAAAAGAATGTGAAAACGGGGGAATTCAAAAAGATGGCTTTACTAACCTTTTTTGAATTTTAAGAAGCAGTCGTTCTATTGTTATGATTTTGAAGGTGATTGATTTTTTTGTGGAAAATTAAACAAGTTTATTTCGTTGGATAAGAAAGATAAGTTTTTCTGAAGTCTGACGAGTGTCTAGCTCCAACGCCCTTCCGCTTTTTTTATTTTTTCATGATATTTGTTTAAAAGTCGATCAAGCTCTTGGCTACAAGTAATAGCATTATAGGATGAAAAACCATGTTTCATCGCAATCTCTACTAGTTCGACCCTCTTTTGTTCAATTAGGTAAAGTAATTGCTGTTTTGACATGGTTGTTATCCTTTCCAGCGTGAGCAGATGTTTATTAATAGTTTTTTGTTATTAAATAAAGTATACTAAGACTTCTACATAAAGAGTATAGTTTAAAAGTTGTGTAAAAAGTGTAGTTAGTTAAATAGTCTAACAATTAATTTGACCTATATTACTTGTGATCATTTCAATACACTTCTATTTAATTTTTTGAATATTTATTACGTATTTTTTGTATTTATACAGCATTACTTTGTAAGTGTGCGATTACGATGTAATTTATTATAACTACATTTGGAATTAAATGCAAAAAATATGTTGTCTACATAATTATATGTAAATATCATATATTGAGTAGTAAGAAAGATGGTGCAAGGGGGATATCATGACGGATATAAATGTGTTTTTAGCAGTGGGAGCAGGTTTTTTAAGTTTTATTTCACCATGCTGCCTGCCTCTTTATCCTGCTTTTTTATCATATATTACTGGAATGTCAATTGGAGAGCTTAAGCACGAAAAGATCTTGCTGCAAAGAAATAGTTTACTGCATACAATATTTTTTTTATTTGGATTCTCTATTATTTTTATCGCCCTTGGATACAGTTCTTCGATTATTGGCCAATTATTTTACGAATATCGAGAGCTAATTAGAAGAATAGGCAGCATAATTATTGTATTATTTGGTTTATTAATTATGGGGATTTTTCACCCATCCTTTTTAATGAAAGAACATCGCTATATATTTAAAAATCGTCCTACTGGATTAATTGGCTCTATCTTTATTGGGATGAGTTTTGCAGCCGGTTGGACTCCATGTACCGGTCCTATCTTAGGAGCAGTATTGTCTCTAGCAGGGATGAATCCTAGTGCTAGTTTATACTATATGGGAGCTTATATTGTCGGTTTTTCCATTCCGTTTTTATTGCTTTCCTTTTTTATCGGAAGTATAAAATCAGTTCAACAACATAGTCTCTTTTTTATGAAACTAGGAGGAGTATTGATGATAGTGGTAGGAGTTATTTTATTCTTTAATGGAATGAAGCGAATTACATCGATTTTGAACCCGCTTTTTCGAGGGTTTACGGGCTTTTAATTTTTGATTAAACTGTAAATAATAGGTTGTATTTCACATAAAAGAATAATAGAATAAATAATAGAACTGAAATAACATTCCAAAATAGTTAATAATGCACTATTTATATAGTAAAATAGTAAAAAGGAATTAGTTTGAACTTCCGTGGTATGTTGAGGGGGAAATAACGATGGCAAGAATATTAATTGTGGATGATGCAAAATTTATGAGAATGACTCTCTCTAATATTTTAACAAAAGCTAATTATGAAGTAGTTGGTGAAGGAGAGAATGGGAAAGAAGCAATCCGTTTGTATCGTGAGTTGGATCCTGATATAGTCACAATGGATATTACAATGCCTGAGATGAGTGGGTTGGAAGCAGTAAAGGAAATACGAAAAGAGTTTTCCGATGCAAAGGTAATCATGTGTTCTGCGATGGGACAGCAAAAAATGGTCGTTGAAGCAATCGAGGCGGGAGCAAAAGATTTTATTGTTAAACCATTCGATGAAAATAGAGTAATTGATGCAATA
Source organism: Niallia yueguangensis (assembly GCF_052663115.1). Classification (NCBI taxonomy): domain Bacteria; kingdom Bacillati; phylum Bacillota; class Bacilli; order Caryophanales; family Bacillaceae; genus Niallia; species Niallia yueguangensis. The sequence goes on along the minus strand of NZ_JBQTCX010000032.1, from coordinate 1,953 downwards.
AACAGGGTGTTAAGGTAATCAACATTTAAGGGTATGATTGAACTAAATCATATTCTTTTTATTTTTTTATATAATAAAAAATGGTATACTTATCATTCATTAGTGATTCGTTGATTAACCTGATCATCAAGTTAAAAAGAAATAGAAAGTGTACAAGAAAAAGGGGATTAAATATGTCATCAGCTATTCTTTCGTCAGTGATTGCTGTTTTTATGGGATTATTTTTTATGTTCATTCGTATGAAAGCAGCCAAAAAACCGGTATCAGCAAAAAAAATAATATTACCCCCTATTTTTATGAGTACCGGGGCTTTGATGTTCTTATTTCCTTATTTTACAGTTTCAGGGAAAGAAGTCATAGAAGCAATGATAATAGGAATGTTATTTTCTCTTCTATTAATCAAAACATCGAATTTTGAAATTAAAGATAAAGATATTTATTTAAAAAAATCACGTGCATTTGTGTTTATTTTATTTGGGTTGCTAGCAATAAGGATTATTGCAAAAATAAGCTTAAGCAGCTCCATTGATGTTGGCCAGTTAAGTGGGATGTTTTGGATTTTAGCTTTTAGTATGATTGTACCGTGGAGAATTAGCATGTATCTACAGTATCGGAAACTATACAAGCAGTTAAATTAACATAAAATATTAAGGGAAGGCTATATGGTATAACTATAATGCCATATAGCTTCAATTCTTTTTTAGATAAATAATCCCATTTTTCAAAAGATTGGTAATGGAATTAAGTAACTTCATTTAATAAAACCTTTAGCAAATCCCTCTTATTTTTTCATTAATATTTTTCTACATAAATAGTAGTAGGTATCTTCCTTCATATAAAAGAAAGAATGCATTGAAACACTGTTATTTCAAAGTCTCATTTCCATATCTAGTAGTGAGTGAAAACTTATGCTAGTTTCTTCATTTTTATCCTGTCTTTTTCTTCACGTCCGCTCTATATAAAGGGTGAGAGGAGGTGAAAGACATGGCACAAGCAATGTTTAATGAATCAATGCTTAAATTAGTTTTTCAGAATGGTGTAAAAGAAAATGGTGAAGCAAATCTTGTTTCCAAATCATTTCGTAATGTGAAAGAAACTGCTACCCCAGATGAAATGATGCAAGTGGTTGATGCGATCGCTTCCATTGTAGCATTACCTCTTTATTCTGCTGTTAAAAATGCAAGCTTCGATGTAATAAAATAAGGCTGTTTTCTCAAAGTTTGTTGTTTTATACGTAAAAAAATGAGAGAAGAAATACTCAGCAGACTGAATACACGTAGACTCCTGTGGGAATGCGAGAAAGACGAGACCCCGCAGGAGTGTATGCGACGAGGAGGCTCGACGCTCGCTCAACGGACGAAGTGTATTCAGGCTGCGAGTTTAAAAGCAACATTCTATACGAAAACAGCCTAAAAAAATAAAATAGTAAAGGAGGATTTTTGGATGGCAAAGACATTAGAATTGACTTTTTTAACAGGAAACGGGAAAACATCGAAAATCTCTTTAGATGGACCAGTTGAACCAATTAATACAGAGCAAGTATTATCTGCCATGCAAACAATTATTGCAGCTAATATCTTTGCAAATGAAAACGGCGAACTTGTCGCAGCAAAAGGTATACGATTACTGGAACGTAATGTAACAGACTATGAAATCTAATATCATATAGAATGATAGAATTATGCTCCATTTTATTTCTATCATCCTCTTTAAAGGAGAGTGGCGACATTGAATGACATGATATCATTTATAAGTCAAGTTGGATTTCCGATCGTGGTAAGTTTTTCCTTATTAAATCGGATTGAAGCAAAGCTTGATATAATGATTCAATCCATTCAAAGCTTATCTCGTTATAACGAAGAATAATCATTTTTTACTAGTTTGCTTTTAAATACACCCTTTAGATGAAAAGAAGTACGTTGATAAAATCTGCCATTCCATGGAATGGCAGAT
>NZ_JBQTCX010000031.1:0-42318 GCF_052663115.1 Niallia yueguangensis | reverse complement strand
TCTGCCATTCCATGGAATGGCAGATTTTTTGGATGGAAAATAGTCATTGATAAATTGACTATAAATAACCATTATTTCCTTCATCCGATAGATCGTTTGTTTGCTATAATAGTAACTATACATAAAAACAAATTTTTAAAAAATAGATAGGGTGACTTTTGTGAAGTTTATTCATACAGCTGATTGGCATTTAGGAAAGCTTGTACATGGTCTATATATGACAGAGGATCAACGATACATATTAAATCAATTGGTTGAACTCGTAAAAGAAGAGCAGCCAGATGCTTTAGTAATAGCAGGTGATCTTTATGATCGCTCCATTCCGCCGACAGATGCGATTAATTTATTGGATGAAATATTATATACCATCAATGTGGAACTTAATACACCGGTTCTTGCGATCTCAGGTAATCATGACAGTTCAGAAAGATTATCCTTTGGGAGCTCATGGTATCAGCAAAACAAGTTTTATTTAAACGGAAGAATGGAAAATAGTTTTACACCAGTACACATTAACGGTGTAAATTTCTATTTAGTTCCATATTGTGAACCGGTTATCGTACGACAATTATTTAATGACGAATCAATCATGAACCATCATGATGCAATGGTAGCAATCATAAAAAAAATTGAGGAGCAACTAAACGAAGAGGAGCCAAACGTATTAGTAGGACATAGCTTTGTGCTTGGAGGAAAAACAACAGATTCAGAAAGAGTTCTTTCTGTAGGCGGCACTGGATGTGTTGGTGCAGAATTATTTTCTCCATTTACATATACTGCATTAGGACATTTACATAGTCCAGATGCATTAGTACATGATACCGTTAAATACGCTGGATCTTTAATGAAATATTCTTTTTCAGAAGCAAAGCAAAAAAAATCTGTTTCTATTATTGAAGTGCAAAAAAACGGAAGCTTTACTGAAAGATTTCATACGTTTGTTCCTCAAAAAGATATGAGAGAATTAGAGGGATATATAGAGGAGTTATTACATCCTGACTTCTACAAAAAGCAAAAAATAGATGATTATTTAAAAATAACGCTGTTGGATGAAGGAGCTATCTTGGATCCAATTAATAAATTACGGCAAGTTTATCCGAACGTTTTGCATTTAGAAAGAAAGATTGAAAATGTAGATCAAAAGAAAAAGACGTCTGTTAAGGTCAATAAAGAAAATAAAAAAACAGAGTTAGATTTATTTGCAGCTTTCTATGAAGAAATGACGACTTCCACCTTTTCAGCAGAAAAGCGCCAATTAATGGGGAAAATGATTGATGATTGCTTAAAGGAGGAAATCAAGTGAGACCGCTAAAATTAACGTTGCAGGCATTTGGCCCTTATGCAGGAAAAGAGGTAATTGATTTTACTGTATTAGGAAATCGGACAATGTTTGTGATTTCAGGGAAAACCGGATCAGGTAAAACAACGATTTTTGATGGCATCAGTTATGCAATTTACGGGAAAGCAAGTGGAGAAGACCGCAATGGACCAGAACTTAGAAGTCAATTTGCGCACAATTCTCTTTTAACCGAAGTACAACTTGAATTTAAACTAAGGGAACAACGCTACCTAATTATTCGATCCCCACAACAAGATAAAAAGAAAGAACGAGGGGACGGATATACGCCGATAGGTGCCAAAGCGGAACTGTATACTTTTGATGAAAATGGCGAACAAAAAGTGCTTGCATCGTCTATTCGCGATGTAGAGGAAAAAGTAAAAGAAATTATGCAAATTGATAGCAATCAGTTTAGACAAATACTGATGATACCTCAAGGTGAGTTTCGTAAACTTTTAATATCAGACAGCAAGGAAAAAGAGGCTATACTACAAAGACTCTTTCATACAGAAATGTATAAGCGGATTGAAGACAAGCTAAAAGAACAAGCTTCCGGATTAAAAAAATCGGTAGAGCAGCAATTGTATAAGCGTCATACAGCCTTACAGAATATTACGAGTTTCTATATAGAAGAATTACAAACTAAAATACAAGAAAATAGTGAAAACGATGTTATCATTCTCCCATTGTTAGAAAAAGAAATAGTCGCCATGGAAAAGGCTCTAAAAGAACTAGAAAAAACAATAAACGAAAAAAATAAAAATAGAGATCAAATAAGACAGCAATTATTTGAATCGGAAGCTATTATAAAACAAATGCAGCTTCGTGATTTATTAAAAGCAAAAAAGCAGGAACTGTTAGAAAAACAGGATTATTATAAACAACAAGAACAATCTGTTCAATTTGCCCAAAAAGCAGCGGTATTAACAAAGCAGGAAGAAATATGCCACCATATTAAAAAACAGATTGATGATGGGGAAAAAGAAAAGGCAATATTAAATGAGTTAATAGAAAAAGAACGAGCAAGTTGGGTAGAAGCAGTAAAACGGTATAAAAAAGAAGAACATAATGAAGAGGAACGTAAAAGATTAAATGAACATCTTACTTATTTAAATAGTATTAAACCAGATGTACAGGTTATTTCAGAAATGGAAAAAAACGTCGCTCAAACGTCTCAATTTCTAAAAAAAACAGAAGTGAAAAAAAGGGAACTACTTGATAAAAAAGAGATAATAGAAAAAATCATTGTGGAGAAAAAAGAGCAAAAAAAACAACTAGAAACTTCCAAACTATTGTATTTAGAAAATAAAGAGCGACTAATCCATTTGCAAAATATGGTGGAAAAAACAGCAAAATATAAAGAAGTAACAAAAAAAACTGTACCTTTGTTTGCGGAAATAACGAACAATGAAAAAATAGTAGAAAAAATTACAAGCCGTTATCAAGATGCAAAAGAGTTAGCAGAAAAAGTCGAAAGAGATTGGCTTGCAGCACAGTCTTATCTTTTAGCTGAAAAACTGCAAAAAGGGGAGCCATGTCCTGTTTGTGGAAGCACCGAACATCCAAGATTAGCTAATGATACTGTTGTACACATCATGAATGAGGAAGATGTAAAAGCAGCTAGAGCGGACCTTTTACAAATAGAAAAGGACAAGTTAGCAGCAGAATCGAATTTGTTGCAATTGCAAACACAACTATCCTTTTTACAAGAGGATCAAAGATCATGGCTAAAAGAGATAAATAAATTAATACCAGATTATACAGCAGAAAATGCTGAATCCATTAACAGTAAAATGGATTCAGACCTAAACCTATTAAAAAAACAACAACTAGAGTTAATAGAAGCGGAAAAGAAGCTGAAAAATACAGAAGAAGAAATCACTACGATTGAACAACAGCTGCAAAAACTACAGATTGAAACGGAACAGGTTTCTAATGAAATTCAATCAACTTCCATCCAATTAGCGGAGCAGACAACGACATTAAATAATATTAAGAAAAGGATTCCAGAAGAATTGCGAGATGCTGAACACTATCATCATGCCCGTAATACTGCTAAAACTACGTTGCAAAGATTAGAAGAATTATATAAAAAGGCGCAAGCTACTTTACAAGAAACAAAAGATGCTTTGCAAAAAGTAACGATTAAACAAGAAAGTGTAGTAGCGAACCTTAAAGGACTAGAGAAAGCTTTGACATCAGAACGTACTATTTTTCTAGATAGCATGAAAGAACAAGGATTTTCAACGTATTCTTTTTATATACAATCTAAGCTTCCTAAAGAGGAAATAGAAAATAGATTAAAAAGCATTCAAACATATCGGGAAGAATATCGTTCTGTAAGTGATCGTTATCATGATTTGCAGGATAGTTTACAAGATGTAAAAAAACCTGATATCACAATCTTAAAAGCCAACTTAGCAGAAATAGAATCAGCAATTCATCATATCCAGCAAGAACATACTAATTTAATGGTAAAAAAGCGGGATAATGAAGACGTGATGAACCAAGTTGTAACAATAAATAATGAAATAAAACAATTAGAAGAAGCGTATCAAATAATCGGTCATTTATACGATATAACAAGAGGTCAAAATACGTACCGCATCACATTTGAAAGATATGTTTTAGCATCCTTTTTAGATGATATTTTACAAGAAGCGAACTTGCGCTTAATAAAAATGACAAATGGACGATATCAATTATTAAGAAAAACAGATCGCTCCAAAGGCAATGTGCAAAGTGGCTTAGAGCTGTTAGTGTATGATCAATATACTGGCCAAGAAAGACATGTAAAAACATTATCAGGCGGAGAAAGCTTTAAAGCAGCATTATCATTAGCACTTGGCTTGGCTGATGTCGTGCAGCAATATGCTGGAGGTGTATCGTTAGAAACGATGTTTATTGATGAAGGCTTTGGAACATTGGACCCAGAATCATTAGATCAAGCAATCGAAACACTGATGGATATACAAAGTTCAGGAAGATTAGTTGGCATTATTTCACATGTACCGGAACTAAAAGAAAGAATGGAAATTCGTTTAGAAGTAATTGCTGGACAAACAGGCAGTACAACGGCATTCCATTCGCTTCATTAAATAGATCACAAAAAGCATGCTTGACGAAATAGTCAAACATGCTTTTTTGTATTAATAAATGAGATGTTAGAAAAAGAAAACAAAAAAAATTAGATTTTGTCGACTTATGTCGGATTTGGTAGGCGGTGTTATATAGTATTAATTAAATGAATTTAATGTAACAAAAGTTAACAATAATAGGGGGAAAATGAATGAAAAAATATGGATTAGCGGTTCAAATTTTAATTGCACTTGTTTTAGGAATAATAGTAGGTGCAATTTTCCACGGGAACGAAGTATTTGTTAAGTTTGTACAACCAGTAGGTGATATTTTTCTTCATCTAATTAAAATGATTGTTGTTCCAATCGTAGTAGCCGCTTTAATTGTATCGATTGCGGGAGTAGGTGATATTAAAAAGCTCGGCAGACTTGGCGGAAAAACAATTCTTTACTTTGAAATTGTCACAACCTTTGCTATTTTATTTGGTTTGCTTGTTGCTAATGTTTTCCAGCCTGGTGTTGGTATTCATGAAGAAGGATTAGCAAAGTCTGATATTTCTCAATATGAAAAATCTACCGAAGAAACAAAAGATAGTCATGGAGTTGGAGACATTCTTGTTCATATGGTACCGACAAATGTAGTCGGAAGTATGGCAGATGGTGATTTATTGCCAATTATCTTCTTTTGTGTATTATTTGGTTTAGGCGTAGCTGCAATTGGAGAAAAAGGAAAGCCGGTTTTATCTGTTTCTGAGGGAATTCTGGAGACGATGTTTTGGGTAACAAACATAGTAATGAAGTTTGCTCCGTTCGGTGTATTTGCTATGATCAGTATTACCGTTTCAAAGTTTGGACTTGAAACATTGTATCCACTAGCTAAACTAGTCCTATTAGTTTATGTAACCATGGTGTTTTTTATTGTAGTGATATTAGGAATTATTGCGAAAATAGTGAAAGTAAATATCTTTACTTTAATGAAAATTTTAAAAGATGAGTTGATTTTAGCATATAGTACAGCTAGTTCTGAATCTGTTATGCCAAGGTTGATGGACAAGCTGGAAAAATTCGGATGTCCAAAAGCGATTACGTCCTTTGTTATTCCAACCGGTTATTCGTTTAACCTTGACGGTTCCACGATTTATCAAAGTATTGCTTGTTTATTTATAGCACAAATGGCAGGGATTGACCTTTCCATTGCCCAACAAATAACATTAGTGCTCGTGTTGATGTTAACTTCAAAAGGAATTGCAGGTGTACCAGGTGTTTCCTTTGTTGTAATTGCTTCGACATTAAGTTCTATGAATATTCCAATAGAGGGAATTGCTGTTATTTTAGGTGTTGATCGTTTAATGGATATGCTTCGTACTGTTGTTAACGTAGTTGGAAATGCTGTAGCAACCATTGTAGTAAGTAAATGGGAAGGCGAGTTCGATGAACAAAAATCAAACGAGTATATTTCTAATATTAAAAAGTCAGAAGCTGCATAAAAAGAGTGATCTTTATCACTCTTTTTTCTCTTTCTGTAAGGTCGTTTTCTCAAAGTTTGTTGTTTTTTTATTTAAAAAAATGGGAGAAGAAGTACTCAGTAGACTGAATACACGAAGACTCCTGTGGGAATGCGAGAAAGACGAGACTTAAGCAGAGCGTATGCGACGAGGAGGCTCGACGCTCGCTAAACGGACGAAGTGTATTCGGGCTGCGAGTTTAAAAGCAACAATCTATACGAAATCAGCCTTCTGTAAAAAACAAATCAGCAATTGAATTGTAAAGCAACAAAAGATATACTTATCTGCATTAAAGGTAGGTGGAGAGACAAAATGAAAATACATCAATTGCTTAAATCGAATACTTTTATTATTTTCATGATGATTATTATGGTGCCTATTGCTGGGGAATTTAAATTTTTTCCATTGCAAGACCAGTTTAGGGTTAGCTTCGCTCCAACGATTTTCTTTTTTTTGCTTCTATTTTTACCTCAAAAGAAAATAATTCAAGCAGGTATAATAACAGGAATTGCTGTTGGGATTTTTCGAATGTTAGGAGACTTTTTCTTTTTAGAGTCTTATACATTGGAACACTCATTTATGATGCGATTACCAGCATGTTTTTATTACATAAGCTATTCTCTCTTTTTTTTAATTTGGAACGTAAAAAAAATGCAAAATCAAGTATGGAAAATTGGTGTATTCGGGATCATACTAGAATTAACTTCTCAATTAATAGAGTTAGCTATACAATCCACGATCATTGGTGTTAAATTAGACTTAAGTGCTTTTATGCCGATAGGAACAATTGCTATCTTTCGCAGTTTTTTTGTAGTTTCTTTCTATAGTATGATTGTTTTATATGAGGCAAAAATTAGAGAAGAAGAAATTACGAGTAAAAATAAACATTTGCTATTATTATTATCCAGTTTATACGAGGAAAAAATGCAAGTGAAAAAAACATTAAATAATGTCGAAAAAATAACAAAAGATTCTTTTGAATTGTATCGATCATTAAAAAATGAAGAGATTACACGATTAGAAGTACAGCATTTAAGTCAAGAAGCTTTAAAAATTGCTGGTGAAATTCATGACATAAAAAAAGATAATCAAAGAATATATGCAGGAATTTCAAAATTAATCGCAAGTGAAAACTTCTCAGAATATATGTATTTACCTGATCTGCTGGAAATTATCATAAGCAGCAATAATAAATATGCACAAACCCTTGGAAAAAAGATTCAGTTTTCAACAGAAATAAATGTTTCAACTGATAAATATGAAGTATATTTTTTGCTTTCTATATTAAATAATCTTGTGTCTAATAGCATTGAAGCTATTAAGGATACAGGAGAAATAACGGTTCATGCATACGAAAAGACGGATTGGTTGTATTTAGAAGTGATAGATACAGGACTTGGCATCGAAGAAAAATATAATGATTTAATATATAAACCTGGATTTTCTCTTAAATTTGACGATGAAGGAATATCGTCAACTGGAATAGGCCTGTCCTATAGTAAAGAAACGATTGCCAATTATGGCGGTGCTATAAGTCATGAAACAATACCGGGTAAAGGCACTAAATTTATGGTGGAATTACCGAAAGTACGATTAATAAAGGAGTAAATAAGATGCGTTTTTTTCTAATTGATGATGATGAAGTGATTCGGTCTTTGCTTACACATATCATTGAAGATGAAGATATTGGTGAAGTAGTTGGAGAAGCGGAAAATGGAGAAATGGTAACAAGTCAATTATTAAATTTTAAAAAGGTGGATATTGTCATTGTTGATCTTTTAATGCCTATTCGGGATGGAATTGAAACCATTCGTTCTTGGAAAGGTGAATATAAAGGAAAAACGATTATGCTTTCCCAAGTAGAATCAAAAGAACTAATTGGAGAGGCCTATACATTAGGAATAGAGTATTACGTGACAAAACCAATAAACAGTACTGAGTTTCTAACCATTACAAAAAAGGTTATTCAAAATATTTTATTAGAGAGAACAGTAGGAGAAATAAGTCGAACGTTAAATGGCGTTTTAGGAATAACCAATCAGGAAAGCAAACAAAAGCAGTATAAAACCAATAATACGATTACAGAAGCTGGTGAATTTCTTTTATCTGAATTAGGGATAATTGGCGAAAATGGCAGCAAAGATTTAATGGAAATTATTCAATATGTATACCATCATGAAGCAAACGATGTATTCGAAAAGAATTTTCCTTCGATGAAAGAGTTATTTGAAGGAATAGCAAAGCTGCGTGTCGGGGAGCATGCTTCTGCCCATGAAGTTTTAAGAGAAACAAAAGCTAGTGAACAGCGTGTTAGAAGAGCAATAAATCAATCTATTACTCATTTGGCAAGTATTGGATTAACAGATTTTTCTAATCCGAAATTTGAAAATTATGCTTTGAAATTTTTTGATTTCTCTATAATAAGAAGTAAAATGACTGAGCTCAAAAAAGACAAAGCAGTACAATCAAAACAAGTAAAAATTCATACGAAAAAATTTATTCAAGTACTTTATTTTGAAGCGAAAAAACTTGTTCATCCAACCCGCCATGATTTGGAATAAACATAAATGATAGTTGATTTTCAAAAATGCAAAAGAGCAGTCCTCCAGTTGAATAATCCAACTAAAGGACTGTTCTTTTTGAACAACCTCATTACATAGAAGATAACAAATAATAATAAATTAACCGACTAGTTGTTTCAATCGAAGAAAAATGAGTACGCTCATATGCATGAGAGGAATCAATGCCAGGTCCGATTAATCCATGAACAATATCATTCCCAGCTCGAATGGCAGAAGATGCATCTGAACCATAATAAGGATAAATATCCAACTGAAAAGGTATATCATGATCTGTAGCAAGTTGAACTAGTTTTTTTCTTAATCCGTAGTGATAAGGACCGCTTGCATCTTTTACACAAATAGACACAGAATATTCATCTGTGGATTGTCCATCTCCTATTGCGCCCATATCAACCGCTAAATACTCAACTGTTTCTTTTGGAATATTAGAGTTTCCCCCGTACCCGATTTCTTCATTATTAGAAATGAAAAAATTCGTTGTATACGGAAGTATTATGTTCTTCGTTTTTATTTCCTTTAGCAAAAGTAATAGAATAGCTACGCTTGCTTTGTCATCGAGATGTCTTGATTTAATAAATCCTGAGGATGTTATTTCTACCCTAGAATAAAAAGAAATAAAATCACCGACTGTAATGCCTAATTTTTTGACATCTTCCGCATTTTTGACTTTTTCATCAATTCTTACTTCCATATTCGCTTGATTTCGTTCCGTTTTGGCTGCATCTTTGTACACATGTACAGAAGCTTGATGCAATAAAATAGTGCCACTGTAAATCGTCCCATCTGCGGTTTCAATAAAACAATTTTCTCCTTCGATGCTGTTATAGGTAAATCCACCAATTAAATCGAGCCGCAATCGACCATTTGTTTTTATTTCCTTTACCATTGCACCCAATGTATCAACATGAGCAGTAACGACCCTTTGCTTATCGCCTGACTCACCTTGTATAGTTGCCATTAATCCTCCTTTATTATTTCTGCTTGTGTTAATTTTAAGCTCTTGCAAATAATGTTCAATAAAATCAATTATTTTTTGTGTGTTTCCAGATGGACTACTGATGGTTAGCAGTTTTTCTAGTATCGTTATGTATTCTTTTTGATTTAGTTTTACCAATGAAAACGCCTCCTTTAGTCGCTTAGTTACATTATACTTAAAAAATGGACAAATCAATAATTTTGCTATGTCCATTTGAAAAGAAAGATGAAAATTTTAAAAAAATGAACATAAATAAGTTTCCTGATTATTATTATTAATAAACGTAAATAGTTTTTTACTAGAAATTTATAAAAAATTAATGTAAGATATATGTTGGTTTGAATATTAACAAAATTATCCGTTTTTCCCCATAAACATGAAGAATCTTCCCAACTCAGAGGTTAAGAGGACAAAGAAGTGAAGGTACTGGCTAGTTGCAGACGAATGCGAAGTGTCCTATCGTTTTTGTTTACACTAATCGATCCTGTGTGATATACTTAACAACTAGAATAATATGGAAAAACAGGTAGATTTATTTATTTTGATTTTGATAGGTATATGTTATAATTGGATACGTTATTTGTAAAAATCATGTAAATTTTTTGTGAAGATTAATGTTGGAAATGGAACACAAGTAGAAACGGAAAAGGGAAAAGAAAGATCAATTTTCTCTTATATGAAACGAAACTTCCAAGTGGTAATTATTATTTGGAAACTTTACAGTCTGCTCGAAAGCGTTTGTTGACAGTCTGAAAGAAAAGATTAAGTTTAATTGAGGTTATATTTTGAATTGAGGTGAACAAGATTGAAAGGTACAGTAGAATTATTTAATAAATTTATATCTAAACATTCTTCTTTCTTTTTAATCGCCATTGTTTTATTTTGGGTTAAAACATATGCAGCATATCAAATTGAGTTTAGTTTAGGGGTAAATGGAGCGTTTCAACAGTTTCTTTTATTTATAAATCCAATCAGCTCCGCTTTATTTTTTATCGGACTTGCATTATTTATTAAAGGCAAATTACAGCCAATTATGATAACAGTCATTACCGGCCTGATGTCTGCGTTACTGTATGCAAATATTGTCTATTATCGTTTTTTTACTGATTTCATCACTGTTCCCGTTATGATGCAAGTAAAAGTAAATGGCGGTCAATTGAGTGACAGTATTTTATCCTTAATTAAAGTATATGATGTTTTATACTTCTTAGATGTAATCATACTGATAGTATTGCTTGTCAAAAAGATTTATAAACCAACTGTGCAAAAAAACAGAAGAAAAGCAAAGTCTATTTTTGCTTTAGCGATATTAACTTTTATTATTAATCTTGGTTTAGCTGAGGTTGATCGTCCAGAATTATTGAGTCGTTCTTTTGACCGCAATTATTTAGTGAAATATTTAGGGGCATATAATTTTACTATTTATGATATTGTCCAAAATGCCCGTTCTGAAAGCCAAAGAGCCTTGGCAGACAGTAGTGATATTTCAGAAGTACAGAACTACATAAGTGCAAACTTTGCTGCACCTAATTCTGTATATTTTAAAAAAGCTGAAGGTATGAACGTTGTCTATATTTCATTAGAGTCATTGCAATCCTTTATTATTGACTACAAATTAAATGGACAGGAAGTAACACCATTTTTAAACTCGCTAACCAAGGATAAAAACACTTTTTATTTTGATAATTTTTTCCATCAAACAGGTCAAGGGAAAACTTCAGATGCCGAATTTATGATGGACAATTCATTGTATGGGATGTCACAAGGATCTGTTTTTGTTAATAAAGCACAAAATACTTTGCAAGCTGCACCAGCTATTTTAAAAACAAAAGGGTATACTTCAGCAGCATTCCATGGAAACTATAAAACATTCTGGAATAGAAACGAAATGTATAAATCCATCGGATATGATAAATTTTTTGATGCTGAATATTATGATATGTCACCAGGAAAAATAAAAAACTACGGAATGAAAGATATACCTTTCTTTCAAGAAAGTATGCCGTTGTTAGAAGGCTTAAAAGAGCCGTTTTATACGAAATTTATTACTTTATCAAATCACCATCCATTCGAAATGGATGAAGGCGACACTGATTTCCCAGCTGGAGATTTTGGGGATACTGTCGTTAATGACTATTTCAAATCAGCCCATTATTTAGATGAATCGATTAAACTGTTTTTTGACCAGTTAAAAGAAGCTGGATTATACGATAATACAATGATTGTTATGTATGGAGACCATTACGGTATTTCAGAAAATCATAACAGCGCGATGGCAAAAGTGATGGGGGAAGATGAAATTACGCCATTATTAAATGCAAAATTACAGCGCGTGCCATTGTTTATCCATGTGCCAGGAGTGGAAGGTAAAGTCGTAAGCAAATATGGCGGAGACGTAGATGTTATGCCAACTGTATTACATTTATTAGGTGTTAATACAAAAGATTATTTACAAGTTGGTTCCGATTTATTATCAAAAGATCATCGTGAAACTATCCCGTTTAGAAATGGAGATTTTGTATCGCCAACGGTTACTAAAATAGGGGATAATTGTTATGATACAAATTCTGGTGAAATTCTTGCTGGAGAATCATGTGATAAACAAGCGGAAGGTGCAGCGGCAGAATTAAAAGTTTCGGACAACATCGTCAATAAAGATTTATTGCGCTTTTACACACCTGAAGGATTTAAACCAATCAATCGTGAAGATTATAATTATATAAAAAATGCAGAAACAACTACAAATAAATAGTTAGGAAAAAACCTCTTATTCCATCAGATAAGAGGTTTTTTCTTGAGTTATAAGAAAATTGGCAAATGCATAAAAAACCCATGCCTTCCTTAAAAGACATGGGTTTTTTATGAGTAGAATTATTTTTCTAAGCATAGTATAATTAAAGAATACAACTATTTTCAATTTTGTATAAATATACCTAATTTAATTATACCATCATTATTCTTACTAGTCAAATAAAAAGCTTTAAGGAGTGGGTTATATGGCTGATTTAAAGGAAGAAGAAGTTTTTTTAGAGCAAAAGAGAGTAGAGAAAGTAATAAAAGAAATTGACGAAAAGATGGAAAAAGATAAAAAAACGAGCAATATGATAGTTGGAGATGCAGAACAAATTCGTAAAACATTTTGGCAGGATGTAACCGTCAATGTAGATGAACCTGATGATTTGGCGGAAACCTATATAAGTATAAAACAACAAGCAGAGCTATTAGGTGAACGGGAAAGAAGCTACGGCCAATTACATAAACAACTTAAAACATTAGGCAAGTTAAAATATTCCCCTTATTTTGGACGAATAGATTTTGAAGAAACAGGAGAAGGAATAGAGGCAATTTATATTGGTATTGCTTCTTTTATGGATAAAGAAGAACAAAATTTTTATATATATGATTGGAGAGCGCCTATATCGAGTATTTATTATGATTATTTACCAGGATTAGCAAGTTATAATACGCCTGCAGGCAAAATTGATGGGGAGCTGTTGTTAAAAAGACAGTTTATTATTCGTAATGGCAAAATAGTTCGATTATTTGATACAGGGGTAACAATTGGTGATGAATTATTATTAGAGGTGTTAGGAAATAATGCTAACACCTTAATGAAAACAATTGTTGCAACGATCCAAAAAGAACAAAATAAAATCATACGTAATGATAAAAGTAAAATATTAATTGTTCAAGGTGTTGCAGGAAGTGGGAAAACCTCTGCTGCTTTGCAGCGTGTTGCCTATTTATTATACCGGCATCGACAAACATTAAAGTCTGATCATATTATGCTGTTTTCACCCAATCCTTTGTTTAATAGTTATGTTTCCACCGTGCTTCCGGAGCTTGGAGAAGAGAATATGCAACAGTCGACTTTTCAGGAATATGTAGTGAATAGAATTGGGGCTGGATGGAAAGTAGAAGATCCTTTTTCACAATTAGAGGTTCTGTTATCAGAAGGAAAACAGAAGTTACAAACGATGCGTCTAAAAAGCATTTCCTATAAAAGCAGCATCGAATTTAAAAATAAATTAGATAAATATGTAGAAAAATTATCAACCGAGGGAATGATTTTTCATGCTATTTCTTTTCGGAATAAAGTGCTTTTTTCAAAAGAAGAACTGACAAGAAAATTTTATGAATTGGATCCATCTATTTCGATAACGAACAGACTGCAATTATTAAAAGAATGGGTTCAAAAAGAAATGAAACTGCATGCAAAACAAGAAAGAAAGCAATCCTGGGTAGAAGAAGAGATACAGTTATTAGACAAAGAGGAGTATTTAGAGGCGTATAAAGCAACACAAAAAAAGGAAGATGATTTTTCCTATTTTCATCATGAGGAGCAAATATTACGAAAATTGATTGTAAATAAAAGGTTTAAAAAAATATATAAAGACATAAAATCATTGCGTTTTATTGATTATGCGGCGATGTATCAAGCAGTATTTTCAAGAGAATCTTCTACGGAAAAAGAGTGGGAGCTAATCCGAGAAAAAACGATTCATACGCTAAAAAACAAGCAGCTATGGAATGAAGATGCAACACCATTTGCCTATTTTAAAGATAAAATAGAAGGGAAAAAGTCCATTACAAGTATAAAGCATGTATTTATTGATGAAGCACAAGATTATTCCTCATTTCAAATGGCTTATTTAAAAGAACTGTATCCGTATAGTAAAATGACTTTATTAGGGGATGTGAATCAAGCTATATATGCACACGACAACAAAATGTTAATGGGAGATGATGGAGAAGAACAGGTAGAGAGGATTGTATTAACAAAAAGCTATCGATCGACACAAGAAATCGTTGAGTTTACAAGAGGCATCGCTGTAAATGGAGAATTGATTGAACCTTTTAATCGTCACGGAGAAAAGCCGATAGTGAAAGAAATAGCAAATGTAACATCGCTACCAACTGATGTGATGACGCAATTACAGCAACTAAAAAATAAGGGTTATGAAACCATTGCAGTCATTTGTAAAACACAAAAAGAAAGCAATACGTTGTATAAAGTAATAAAAAAACAAATGGATGTTCGTTTAATTGAAAAAGGCACGATTGCCTATGAAAAAGGAATTTCGGTGATTCCAGCTTATTTAGCAAAAGGAATTGAGTTTGATGGAGTCATTATTTATAATAGTTCGGTTTATCACAATGAGCTAGAGAAAGAATTATTTTACACAGCATGCACAAGAGCGATGCATGAATTAATTCTATTTACAGAAAAAGACCGTCTTAATCCATTTATTAAAAGGATCCATAACAATACTTATCTTTTTGAAAGAGGCAGAATATAATTAACTATGGCTGTTTTCGTATAGATTGTTGCTTTTAAACTCGCAGCCTGAATACACTTCGTCAGTTTAGCGAGCGTCAAGCCTCCTCGTCGCATACGCTCTGCTTAAGTCTCGTCTTTCTCGCATTCCCACAGGAGTCTACGTGTATTCAGTCTGCTGAGTACTTCTTCTCCCATTTTTTTACGTAAATAACAACAAACTTGAGAAAACAGCCTTAACTATTAATAAAGCCTTCCAATAGCAGAACGACTAATGGAAGGCTTATTCTTTATGATAATATTGAAGACAGTTCATACCAGTATGTACAGATGGTTAGCAAGCATTTATCATAATTTTCTAAATGAAAATGTTCATTAGGAGCGTGAAAGTTTTCATCTGGAAGTCCAAAACCCATCAATACAATTGGCAATTGCAGCAGTTCATCGAATACAGCTACAATAGCTGCAGATCCTCCTCCACGAGTATAAGAAGTTGGTACTTGATACACTTGTTCATATGCTTTGCCAGCAGCTTGAATGGCAGGGTGATCAAATGGTGTGAGAAAAGGGGCTCCTTTATCAAATAATTGCATTGTCACTTCAACACCAGCAGGAGTGTGTTTTTTTATATGTGCTTGCAGCAAGGAAAGTATCTCGTCTGGGTCTTGATTTGGAACTAATCTGCAAGTTATTTTGGCGCTCGCTTCAGATGGAATTACGGTTTTGATTCCTTCTCCTTGAAATCCACCATTTATTCCATTTATGTCAAGTGTTGGGCGAACCCATATTCTTTCCAATGTACTAAATCCTTTTTCCCCAACTAGTGCTGGAACACCAGTTTGATCGATAAATTGACGATCTTGAATAGGCAGTGCTTTATATGCTTGTTTTTCTTCTTCTGTTAAGGAAGCTACCTTATCGTAAAAACCGGAAACGGTTATTTCTCCATCTTCATTATGAAACGTCGATATAGTATGTACAAGTGCTGTTATCGGATTTTGCACAGCTCCGCCAAAAAGACCTGAATGCAAATCTCCATTTGGACCTTTTACATTTATTTGCAGCCCACAAAGACCTCGCAAACCATAACAAATGGTTGGTTTCCCTTTATCTAGCATAGTAGTATCGGAAATCACAATCACATCAGCACTTAGCAATGACTTGTTTTCTTCTACAAATAATGGCAAATGGGGACTGCCGATTTCTTCTTCTCCTTCTATGCAAAATTTAATATTAACCGGCAGCGTTCCAGTCGTTTTTAAAATGGATTCAACTGCTTTAATATGCATAAAAACTGGGCCTTTATCATCACTAGCGCCTCTTGCAAAAATTTTACCGTCTCTTATTTCAGGCGAAAAAGGGGGACTTTCCCATAAATGCAGCGGATCAACAGGTTGAACATCGTAATGTCCATAAACGAGCACCGTCGGTTTTCCAACTGCATGAAGGTAATCGCCGTAAACAACAGGATGACCTTCTGTTTCGTACACTTTCACATTTTCCATGCCAGATTTTTTTAATGCTTCTGCTGTCCATTCCGCTGTTTCTTTCACTTTCTGTTTGTAATCAGGAAGTGCACTAATACTTTCTATTGATAAAAATTGGCATAATTCGTGTAAATGATCCTCTCTATTTTTCGTTAAATAAGAAATAATTCGACTATCCATTTCCAACCTCCTCATGTAATTTAGAGTATCGAAATAAAAATTCGATAAAAAAGCCTGTGTTTCCTTTTTTCACTTAAAGAAAATGTTTGAAAAAAAGTATAGAATAATGTAAAATTACACATAAAGTATAAATTAATTGTTTTTGTGTTGAATTTATCAGGAAGAGGTGGGGGAAAAATGTCTGCTGAACAAGGCAAAAAAGATATCTTTACATCCGAATTAAAACAGCTGCATATCCATCAATACATAACAACTGCAGAACATGACCATGTATTACATGCGTATCATACATTTTATGAAGACAAGAAAATAACATCAGATGCATCTATTAAATTAGCAAATCAAAAAGAAAGGAAAGAGTCATCTCCGAAAAAACAAAAAGAAAAAAAAGTCCGCACAGCAGAGCAGCTGCGTGAAAGAAATATCGGGTTTTTATTATATATTGGTGTACTATTACTATTAATTGGCGGATTATTTGTTGCTACAAGCAATTGGGATAGTATGACAGGATGGATGAAAGCAGGCTCGATCTTTTTCGTTTCGTTTCTTTTTTACGGATTTGCTGTATTTGCAAAAAAAATAGTAAAAATAGAAAAAACAGCTTTTGCTTTTTTTGTGTTAGGAAGTTTCTTTTTACCAATTGGTATATTATCAGTTAGTTGGTTTGAATTATTAGGAAATTATTTATCTTTTGAGGGAGAGGGAAACTATCTCCTTGGTGTGATAGGTACTGCCTGCTTGATACCAATTTACTATTATTTAGCCAATTTGCTTCTTTCCCGTTTTTTTCGTGTCGTAACATTAGCCACGATTTCTTGTATGGCAGCTTTCTTTTTATTAAGCTTACACGTATCAGAGAATTTATTTTTCTTCTTTTTTATCGGATATAATAGCCTTTTGATCATCATTCTCTCTAAATGGAAAGAGAAGAAGTGGGTAAAGAGGTTTGGAAGAGAACTGCCCATTTATACGCAGATTCATCTTGTCCTTACTACTATTTGTTTATCGATATTTTATGGAGGTGCAATATTACACGGAATAAATTTTTTATTGTTAAGTGTCTTATATTTTGGCATTTTATATGAAACAAAATTTAAGCAGTATCATGTTTTTGTAACATTAATGTTTGTTATTGGATGTTATAGAATTTTTACAACCGATCTTTTTTATAATTGGAGTCCGCTTCTTTTTGCATGTGTAGTTTTGATCATTTTGATGTTTGGATCAGTTCTAAAAGGCTCTATAAGCTGGGGGAAAACGTGGGAGATTACAAGTGTTGTTGTAATTGTCTTAACTTTTGTATATAGTCAGTCATTTAACATGGGAATTATTTCTCAAGGTTCTATCGTAATAGCAATCACATATTTATTGATAGCTTGTCAATTTACTTATCTTGTATATAAGTTAGAAGTTAAGATCTTAAAATATTTACCTGCTGTATTTATCGGTTTCTCCTTATGTCAAGTTGCTTTAAAATATGATGTTATTACGTCGTTTCAATCAGCACTGATTACTTTATATAGTATTGGCTTCGTTTTGTTCGCTCTTTTGGGATTTTATAATCGTATTAAAATATTTAAAAAAATTAAGTACAGCTCTGCAACAATTGGATTAGGAATGATGATTTGTTTCGCTTTAGTCTCGGGAATCTTTTATTTAGGAAAATGGTATGTGGGCTGTTTATTCCTTCTGTTAGGGTTTAGTTTTATACTTGTAAAAAAAGAAGGTTGGTCTGTATTTTATTTGTCCGTTTTACGATATTTGATTCCGTTATGTTTTGCTGCTGCTTATTTTGCTTTTGGTGAATCTTTTTCATTTTTAGGAAATAAGGGGATGGCATTCAACATTGCCGTTTCAAGTGTTATTTTATTAGCAACTAAAACATTCTTTTTTAAGAATGATCTGGTTTTAAAACGAAATAGCTTTTTAATTGGGCAAGGGTTGTATATTATCGCTATATTTGTGTCGTTGACATATCCAGTTTATGGTGATTGGACACGAACATGCATATACGCTGTAGGCATACTCGTTTTTATCGCATTTTATCAAGCAAGGAAGGATGAGTTGGTAGCCTGGTTAATCAGTATAGTTGCCACGATGACCTATTTTGCCTGTATATCAGACATATTTGCACAATCTGAGTCCATGCAAATGAAATGGCACACATATGGCTGGGTTGTACTATTTGTCTTAAGATGGATGGTAAAAGAACAACTGTTTAAACGTCCATTTATTATTCTTGCTCATGTATATTTGTTGATTTCGATTTCCGTAGATTATGTTACCAATGGAAATGGGATGTATATGCATTTTTTATATGCTTTATGTGCTTATTTGATTAGTCTGTTTATTGTAAAGTCAAATTGGATGAAAATTCTTTTCCAATATGCTTGTTACTGTTGTTTCTTTTTATTTTTTGCAAATACCATTCAAAAAGATGTTGCTGGAGGCGGTGCATTTTCTCAAGCCTTTTTATTAACTAGCATTCTATTATTTATTGTTTATGTTTTGTTCCAAAAACTGAATAAAGAAGCGGTAATCTATTTCTTTATCCCTTTGTCCATCATTGGGATTGGATGTTGGATCATCACTTCGGCATTTTCTACAACTGCTTATATTGTGGTATTATGTTATATTTCTATATATTTACTGCTTATGTATATATCAAAAAAGCATTACTTCAGTATAGCTGGTCTTATCATGTTAGTAGCAGGCACAGAACGGCTTGTATATTCCATTAATATGATGGCGATGGATCAATTTTTGCTTTACAGTGTGATCGGTGTATTGCTTGTATTTATAGGATCATGTGCTTATAAAACTGTCTATAATAGGGAAGGAGCTTATCTTGATTTTTATAGTTTTACAAGTATTGTGATTTTTGTCTATTTATATTCTTTCAATATCGATTTTGTTTGGGGAAAGATTCTTCCCGGTTTATTTATTTCAGTCACTTTATTTATCCAAAAAGGAAGAGTACCACAAAAGATAGCGTGGGTTCCTGTGCTAGCAGCAGTTGTCTATTTGCTGCAGCCGTATTATGCAATAATAGAGCAATTGTCGATACCATATTATTTTTCAAAAGAAAGTATCGTGCTTCCCTGGGTATTAATGGTCATTATTAGCAAAAAAATTGTAAAGGGAAACTATATCCATATAATCAACAAGGTAGAGTGGGGGATTTTACTGCTCGTTTCCTATTTTTTAATTATAGATGCACTGCAAACTGCCACTATTACTGATGCTATTATCGTTGGAAGCTTATCTGTACTTTCTGTTATTTGCGGATTTTATTATAAATATAAATCGTATTTCTTTATTGGCATCATCGTGCTTTTGCTAAATGTTATGCTGCAAACAAGACCGTATTGGGGAAATTTCCCATGGTGGGCTTATCTTCTTATAGCTGGAAGTGTTCTCATCATTGTTGCAAGTTTTTATGAAATGCAAAAGCAAAAAAGCGGCGGGAAATTTATGTTGAAGGTAACAGAATGGAAGAATAAAATAAGAAAATCTTTATCAAGGTGGCAATAATCAATGATACACGTTTTTTAGGTTAATGGAAAAATGAAGGTTGGAGGATGTTAATAAGCAGTATTTTTGCTTTATTATATCCTCCTTAACCATTCATAATGTAGCGTCGACAGATTTAATTAGATCTGCTGTAATGATATATCGTTGTGGTGCATCACCAATAAAATAGAATGGATAACAAGTAGTTAATGTTAAGACAGGTCTTGATTTTGGAGTTAAAATGTCTCGGCTATCAGCAGATACGATATCAATTTTTCTTACTTTATAATAAAATGCTCCATAAACTGTTTGGATCGAAATAAAATCATTTCGTTTTACATCCTTTAATACACGAAAAAAAGTATCTCGATGCCCTGATAATACACTATTATTTTGTTCTCCTGGAAAAGAACTTCTAGTAAAATGACCGATTCCTTTATTTAATACTTTATCATTCGTTCCTTCATAAATATCGATAGACTGATCTACAGATGGTAAATAAATAGCGCCGATCCATGCTCCTTCTTTATAAAACTTCCGCGTATTTAACTCTTGCTTCTCCATTTTGTTAAATTGTTTATCTGGAATACGTAATGGAATCTCACTTTTTAAAAGCAAACCACCATGATAAAAAACAAGCAAGCCTCCAATAAAAAGACAACAGTACCCGATCCATCTAGAAGAAAGAAACCGATTATTTATCATGAATTTTTTTATTTCTTTTCAAAAAAATATATAGAACGCCAACTAAAAGGAACAGATATCCAAGAAAAAGGAACAATGGGTGATTGGAAGCTGTATTCGGCAATTGGGAATAATACAAGGTAGATAGCTCGCTGCTTAGTTCAGTAAGACGAACCACTTTATCCGCAGCATCAACAGCAAAACGGCTGGATAATTTTTCAGGTGAAATAACCGTATCCATTACTAATTTTTCTTTTTCGTCATGTAGCTCCAATGCTACAGTATCATCAGTTATATGATCTAAGAAGTGTTGCGGTTTTAATGCTGAACGTTTTCCATTATCATCTACCGTGTAAAACATAGGCTGTAATCCGAGGGTATCCATCATATTTTTCCAAAGGGAAATTAATTGCCCTTGTTGTTTTGTTGTTAATGGCTCTTCTTGATCAAGGGAATCAATCGTCTCTAATGTTTCTTTCCATTCATACACTTTATCTTGTAAAACTTTTGCATCTAATTGTTTAAAATGGTCGTACAATTGTTTTTTTTCTTTTTCCGTTATACCAACACTAATTAGAAATTGTTCTAGATTTTCCATTGTTTGTTCATGGTTTTGATAAAAGTCAATTGCAACATCCAAGTCTTCTATAAACCAGAAATCTTGGACTGTTTCGTGAAAACCTGCTAATAAAATATCTAACTCTTCTCTTGTCAAATTATAGGATTGTAATAATTGCTCAAGTGAATCAGGGGTAATTGGAGTTCCTAAACACTCCTTTAATTCCTTTATATTATCAAAATCGTCGAGCTTTATTTCTTTAAAAGACAAGTAGTTTTCTAAATCTTCTGTTGTCCATCCTAATGATTTGGCAAGTGCGGCAACTTCTGTTTCGGATGGAGCTGCTAATGCAGCACTTGAAAAAGTGCAGCAAACATAAACAAATAATATAGAAAGAATCCATTTCATGAAAACAAACCTCCAATTAAATTTACATCATTGGTAGTATTTGTTTATACATGAAAAAAATACGAAAAAAATAATATTTTCCGCCATGAAAAAAGGCGCAGAACTGTATGTAACAGCTGCGCTTTTCTTCTTTATTTAAGCATTTTGATTAGACCAAGCTTCTACATCCCAAACTTTTGTTACCCAATCTTCATAAAAATCCGGTTCATGGCAAACAAGGACAATCGTCCCTTTATATGCCTTTAACGCTCTTTTTAATTCTTCTTTTGCAACTACATCTAAATGGTTCGTTGGTTCATCAAATAATATCCAGTTGCTTTCTTCCATTAATAGTTTGCATAAGCGTACTTTTGCTTGTTCACCACCGCTTAATTGGTTCAGAGGTCTTGAAATATGCTCATTTTTTAATCCACAGCGTGCAAGAGCAGCACGAACTTGATGTTGATCCATAATAGGGAAAGCATTCCAAACATCATCAATCGGCGTCATATTTCCTGCGTTTACTTCTTGTTCAAAGTAAGATGGATATAGAAAGTCGCCACGTTCGATTTTTCCGCTAATTGGATCGATTTTTCCAAGCATTGTTTTTAATAAAGTGGATTTCCCGACACCATTGCAGCCAACGATTGCAATTTTTTCGCCGCGTTCAATCGAAATCGACATTTTAGGCAGAAGGGGATGTGTATAGCCAATTTCAAAATCTTTCCCTTCAAACACATATCGGCTGCTTCCGCGAGCTTCTTTAAACTCAAAGGTCGGTTTAACGGCCGTCTCCGGACGATCAATGCGTTCCATACGATCTAATTGTTTTTGTCTACTTTTTGCACGACCAGTTGTTGAGTAGCGCGCTTTGTTTTTGCTGATAAAATCCTCTTGCTTTTTAATAAACTCCTGTTGTTTTTCATAGGCGTTTATATGCTGGTTTTTATTAATCTCAGCAAGTTCTAAAAATTTATCGTAACTTGCCGTGTATCTTGTTAATTTAGAAAACTCAAGATGAAAAATCACATTAGATACTTGATTCATAAATTCCGTATCATGTGAAATTAGCAGAAAAGCATACGGGTATTCTTTTAAATACGATGTCAACCATTTAATATGCTCAACATCTAAATAGTTGGTTGGTTCGTCTAATAATAATACTTCTGGCTGTTCTAACAAAAGTTTTGCAAGCAATACTTTTGTTCTTTGTCCACCACTGAGTGCGGATACATCGCGATCGAGTCCAATTGCATCCAAGCCTAAACCGCGTGCAGCTTCTTCAATTTTTATATCAAGTGTATAAAATCCACCAGCGTCCAATTTATCTTGAATTTTGCCCATTTCTTCTAGTAAAGCTTCCAATTCCTCTGGAGTAGCATCGCTCATTTTCGCAGTTACTTCATTTAATTTTTCTTCTTCTTTAAAAAGAGGCAGGAAGGCATCTTTTAATACGTCTCTAATCGTTTTTCCTGGTGTAAGAACAGTGTGCTGATCTAAATAGCCATACTGAACACTAGGAATCCATTCGACTTTTCCACCATCATGGATAAGCTGACCTGTAATAATATTCATTAATGTCGATTTACCGACACCGTTTGCTCCTACTAAGCCAATATGATCTTCTGCTAAAAGGCGGAAAGAAACATCTTTAAATAATGTTCGATCCCCAAATGTATGACTTAAATTTTCAACATTTAATAAACTCATGTATCATTATCCTCGCTTTATTAAAAAAGTAATTCATACGTTTCATCATACTAGAAGTAGCAGTAGAAAACTAGACTTCATTCTATTTTTATTTTTCCTAAAATATTAATATCATGCAGGCGAGTCAGCTTCATATAAGTTTTTATAGAAAAGAAAGGAAAAAAACTATTCTAATTGTTCCTATCCATCTGTACCGTTCTGCCAGGAGTGAATTTATTTTCTTCCTGCAGCGGATTTTCCTTTCCTGTTATTTTTTCGGGAATCAATTGGTAGACAACTGTTCGGCTTCCTAATGAAGATTGATATTTTTCCACATGTGATGAAGATAATGGACGATCATAGTAGCCAGGGACATACTTTTCGAGCATTTTTTGCATTACTTCTGTGCATTCTAATACATCTTCTACTTTTTTCACCTTTCCAAATACGATAGCACTTTTATAAGCGGTATCTGTGTGTGCTGGAACAGGGTGGCATATTGTCCCTAGATCGTCACTAAGTGTAAAACAAGCGTGATTATTTTTCTCAATAATCCGTACTTTTCTGCCAGCATTTGCTCCATGAAAATAAATCGTGTTTTGATGCCAAATAAAATTTAATGGAATAACATAGGGCTCTACTCCGTCTGTTAAACCAAGGTATCCCGTTCTTGCAGTATGCAAAAATGCTTCAATCGCCTGTTGATCAGTTATTTCTCTTGTAGAGAATCTCATTTTATTCATATCCTTTTTCTTCCTTTCTATGTATGTTACACTTATTGTAAAAAATATATGTCTTATAGAAAAGTGACAGAAATAAAATTTTAATAGGTACAGATTAGAGGGGGAAACATGTTTTTACAAAAAGAGACTAAATCGCCACTTTACATGCAAGTATATGAATATTATCGAAAAGAAATATTAACTGGCAATATAAAGGAAGGAACAAAACTTCCTTCTATTAGACAGTTGTCGGAAATGTTAAAGGTGAGTAAAAATACGATAAATGAGGCATATCAGCAATTATTGGCAGAAGGTTATGTGGAGAGTAAACAGAAAAAAGGTTTTTGGGCTTTGAAACTGGGGGATAACGTAACGATTCCGGAACGAAATTTGAAACCACTTCCTATTCCATTGGAACAACCAACAACAGAAGAACACATGATTGAATTTGAGTATGGTGACATTGATTTATGCCATTTTCCATTAAAAGCTTGGAAAAAAAATATCGCAGAAAGCATCGATTCTTTAGAAAAAGAAGTCATGTTATATGGGGATAAAAAAGGATACTATCCATTGCGAGTAGAAATCAGCAAATATTTATATAAGGCAAGAGGAATCATATGCGATCCTCAGCAAATTATGATTACTGCAGGTACACGAAATGCAATCAAGCAAATACTTTCTTTTATTAAGCCATCTCTGCAAGTGGCAATGGAGAACCCAGGATATGATGGGGTGAAAAAGGTCTTTCAAAAGGAAGGATGCTATTTGCATGATATTCCAGTATCTGTAGAGGATGGGTATAGTGTCGAATGTTTAAAAAATAGCAACTGTCATCTAGCTTATGTAACACCATCCCATCAGTTTCCATTAGGTTTGATCATGCCAATTGCTAAACGGATGCAATTGCTGCAATGGGCTAACGCTAATAATGCTTATATTATAGAAGATGATTATGATAGTGAGTTTCGTTATGAAGGGGCCCCGGTTCCAAGCTTAAAAGGATTGGATACAAATGATCGAGTCATTTATTTAGGCACCTTTTCTAAGTCATTTTTGCCTGCTGCTAGAGTAAGTTATACGGTGTTGCCACAAAGTTTATTAAAACATGCTAATGAACATGTTGAATCGCAGGCAGCTTCTCCTATCATTCAAAAAGCACTTTCTTTGTTTATGCAAAAAGGGGAGTTTGACCGGCATCTTCGTAAAATGCGCAAAGTATATGAAGAAAAACGGACAATATTAGTGCGAAGTATAAAAAAATATATGGGCAATAAGGTAGAGATTATTGGAGAAAATTCAGGGTTGCATTTATTGGTTTTCATTAAAGGGAATGATCCAGACAAACTTTGCGAAAAAGCAAAGTTATTCAACATTAACATTTACTCTGCAGAACAATATTATTGGAGAGAAAAAGGAAGGCAAACATACCCGATCATATTCGGTTTTGGAGGAATAATGAAAGAAGAGATAGAAGAGGGCATTAGATTATTGGCTCATGCCTGGTTTGCTGATAAGGGATAATCAGCATCTGACGAATAGGTAGGAAGGAGGGTCTTTTATGGGTACATATTTTACTGCTTATTTTGGATTAAAAGAAATAATAGACTCTATATTAATTATCGTATTTCTTATTCATGGGATAGTTAATGCCTATATTAGTACAGATGAGCACGCAATTCATACCTTTTTGCAAAAAAGGCTGGAGAGTCCATATTATCGTTTTTTATATTCTTTAACTAACCATGATGATAAAGGAGTGATCGAATCTTACCGCAAACTGGTAACAATAAAAACAAACAAAAAGAACTATGCTTATTTTACGGTCCTTTTTTCTTTTTATTTTAATAATATGAAAGGAATGGAAGACGAAATAAATAAACTAAAATCACCGCAATACCGTTTGTATTATCAAACATTATTTCTTCTGAAAAAAGAAGGACCATTCGTAAAAGCTCAACCATTAATGAATATGAAACGAAAGTGGATGAAGGAATCTATTTTTGCCGAGCAAGCAGAAATGCTAGGACAAATGGAAGAAGCACAGTTACATGCAAAAAAGGCGATACATGCTGCAAGAGGCTTTCAGTATTATCAATTGAAAAAGTATTATTGGGGAAAATATGGCATCTAAATAATTTTAATGAATAGGAATAAGTTTATTTTGGCGTGTACAAATAGAATGTTTGCAAACAAAAATCTCCAAAATGTCACAAGTAAAAACGGCTGTTATTTTTTTTGTATCAACCGAAAACGGAAAAAATATCGTTCGTTGTTTTTTAATCGTCTGTGAATTTAAGGGAGAAAAAGCGAAGATGGTGATAAAGTTATTTTCTGCTGTGATCGTAATATTTTCTTTGGAGTAATCACGTAACAATGCCTCTACAATATAACTAGTATCTGTTTCGTATATATCAATTCTGAATTCCGTTTCATCTAAATATGTGGTGAAAGGATCTAAAAAAAATTCTTTTAACCATTCTTCCATTTCACCATTCCATTTCGAAGGTTTTTTCTTGTTATTCATAGTAAATCCTCCTTATTATTACACATCTTATTCTGTTAAAAAGGAAGATGTGAATCAAAGGAGAATGTCATGTACTAAAGATAACGGGTTCTTTATTTTTCAGTGTGTAAAAAGATTTTAAACTGACAAACGCTTCACTTTTTATACAATCGTTTTCCGATAGCCTTAGGAGAAGAAAAGGCTTCTCCTAAGAAAAGTGATTTTACATATCATGGCTGCTGTTATGCTTTTGACGAGTATGATTTCGATTTTTTACTTTTTTACTGCCGCTTAACGGTTCTGGTTGTCCAGTTTGGTGGCCTTTTGGAGCATTTTTGCGCATATCTTTACTGTCATTTTTATTCATATAACATCCCTCCTTTTATTAGAATGTAGAAATATCATCAGTTTATACCGAATATTTTTTTGAACTCTTGCACATTTTAACGGTAGAGTTTTTTATATAGAAAGTAGATTTTTTTAATGCTGTGTTAAAGCTAATTGTTGATTTTGATACGTTGTTGATTGGAGCGGAAGGCGTGAAGACTCCTGCGGCAAAAAGCGAGTCAAAGGGAGACCCCACAGGCGCACAGCGCCGAGAAAGCTCCCGAACCGCCCGCGGAAAGCGAACGCCTCTCGCTGCAATCAATAGGCAAGTTTAACAGAGCCTTTTTTTAATATGTGAGGAAACACTTTAATATATTTAGGAGGAATTCCATGTTATATCCAAAAAATAAACAACAAGCGTTTCAAGCAGCTCAAAGAGGCTTAATTGAAACAAAAACATTATATGAAGATATTGTCAAAGATTCTGCAAGCTATGGACATCAATTAAAGCATTTAAAACAAGAAATTAACGAAACATATGCACAAATTGAAAATGCATTAGAAGTTGCTTCTGAACATCAAAGAGAACAATTAGAAACATTTCAAAAAGATTTAAAAACAATAGTAGATGAGGTAAACGACATTTAAAAAGTAAACGACTAACAAGTCAGACAATATCTAACTAAATTTTGTTAGGTAGAGTTGTCTGGCTTTTGTTTGTCATCTATATATTTCCTTCAGTTGCAATAACATAAGATTATCTTATTATAAATGATAACTTTATTATAATTTACTTATGAATAAAGTTATATTAAAATTAAAAGCAGTAAATAGGGAATAGAACGGATGAAAAGTACGAATTGTTCGACTATTATTCTATTATTGGTATATGATTACATAGAGGGGGTAATACATATGGCAAAAGATATATTTAATGCTCGAAAATCATTTGAATTGGATGGGAAGCGTTATCATTATTATCAATTAGCTGCTTTAGAAGAAGCTGGAATCGGTAAAGTTTCCAACTTGCCGTATTCTATTAAAGTTCTATTAGAATCCGTGTTAAGACAAATGGATGGATTTGTAATTAAAGAAGAACACGTTGAAAACTTAGCAAAATGGGGAACAGATAAAGTGCAAGCAATCGATGTTCCATTTAAACCTTCACGGGTAATTTTACAAGATTTCACTGGCGTTCCAGCTGTCGTTGACTTAGCATCTTTGCGTAAAGCGATGGCTGATCTTGGAGGAGACCCAGATAAAATTAATCCTGAAAAACCAGTAGATTTAGTTATTGACCATAGTGTCCAAGTAGATAAATTTGGTACACCTGATGCATTAAAAGCAAATATGGATTTGGAATTTGAACGCAATGCAGAACGCTACCAATTTTTAAGCTGGGCTAAAAAAGCATTTGACAATTATCGTGCTGTACCGCCAGCAACCGGTATTGTGCACCAAGTAAACTTAGAATATTTAGCAAGCGTTGTTCATGTTAATGAAACCGATGCTGGCGAGTTTGAAGCATTCCCTGATACTTTAGTAGGAACTGATTCACATACGACCATGATAAATGGTATCGGTGTGCTTGGATGGGGTGTTGGTGGAATTGAAGCAGAAGCAGGCATGTTAGGTCAGCCTTCTTATTTCCCAGTGCCGGAAGTAGTAGGGGTCAAACTTGTCGGTGATATGCCAAATGGTTCAACAGCTACAGACCTTGCTTTAAAAGTAACGCAAGTGTTAAGAAGCAAAGGGGTAGTTGGAAAATTTGTAGAGTTCTTCGGTCCTGGTGTCACGCAGCTGCCACTTGCTGATCGTGCGACCATTGCAAATATGGCACCTGAATATGGAGCAACTTGCGGATTTTTCCCTGTTGATGAAGAATCTCTCACCTATATGCGTTTAACTGGACGATCTGAAGAACAAATTAAAGTAGTAGAAGCATACTGCAAAGAAAATGGATTATTTTTTAATCCTGCTTTAGAACCAGTTTATTCAGATGTGGTAGAAATAAACCTTTCTGCAATAGAAGCAAACCTATCTGGGCCAAAAAGACCTCAAGATTTGATTCCATTATCAAAAATGCAGCAATCATTTGTTGATTCAGTGACTGCGCCAGAAGGAAATCAAGGTTTTGGTTTAAAAAAGGAAGAATTCGACAAAAAAGTGGTCGTTGATTTTACGAATGGCGACAAGACAACGATGAAAACAGGATCAGTTGCCATTGCTGCGATTACAAGCTGTACCAATACATCTAATCCATACGTATTAGTAGGTGCAGGACTAGTTGCGAAAAAAGCAGTAGAACTTGGTATGGAAGTCCCTAAATTTGTGAAAACATCATTAGCGCCAGGTTCAAAAGTAGTAACTGGATATTTGCGAGATTCTGGACTATTGCCATATTTAGAACAAATCGGCTTTAATCTTGTTGGCTATGGTTGTACAACATGTATTGGAAACTCTGGTCCGTTACTTGAAGAAATTGAAAAGGCTGTAGCGGATTCTGATTTACTTGTTACAAGTGTTTTATCTGGTAACCGCAACTTTGAAGGACGCATCCATCCGCTTGTAAAAGCAAACTATCTTGCTTCACCGCCATTAGTAGTAGCATATGCTTTGGCAGGAACGGTAAATATTGATTTGCAGAAAGAAGCAATCGGAAAAGATAAAGATGGCAATGATGTATTTTTCCAAGATATATGGCCATCTACTGAAGAAGTAAATGAAGTGGTTCACCGTACCGTGACACCTGAACTATTTAAAAAAGAATATGAGCGAGTATTTGATGATAATAAACGTTGGAATGACATTCAAACAAATAGTGATCCATTGTACACATTTGATGAAACATCCACTTATATTCAAAACCCGCCATTCTTTGAAGGATTAACACCTGAGCCAAATAAAGTGCTTCCATTAAAAGGATTAAAAATAGTTGGGAAATTCGGCGATTCTGTTACAACAGATCATATTTCTCCAGCAGGTGCAATTGGCATCAATACTCCTGCCGGCAAGTATTTAAAAGAAAACGGTGTTGAACCTCGTGAATTTAACTCTTATGGATCTCGCAGGGGGAACCATGAGGTAATGATGAGAGGAACATTTGCCAACATTCGTATTCGCAATAAAATTGCTCCTGGAACAGAAGGCGGTTATACTACTTACTGGCCAACAGGAGAAATCATGTCTATTTATGATGCATGTATGAAATATAAACAAGACGGAACAGGATTAATGGTTATTGCAGGTAAAGATTACGGGATGGGCTCTTCACGTGACTGGGCAGCAAAAGGTACGAACCTTTTAGGTATAAAAACAGTCATTGCAGAAAGCTTTGAGCGGATTCACCGTTCCAATCTTGTCTTAATGGGTGTGCTGCCGCTTCAGTTTAAAGACGGAGAAAACGCCGAATCTTTAGGATTAACAGGAAAAGAAACATATCATGTGAATTTAGATGAAACAGTCAAGCCGCAAGATTATGTAAAAGTAACAGCAATGGATGAAGAAGGTAACAAAACAACATTTGAAGCATTAGTTCGTTTTGATTCTGAAGTCGAAATCGATTATTATCGACATGGCGGTATTTTACCGATGGTATTAAGAGATAAATTAAAAAACTAAAACCAAGTAAACGATGGGGCAGCTAAATTAGTATGTACGTAAAATTCCACTATTCATATTTTTATTTTATGAACTAGAGGAGTTGTACATACTGATTAGCTCTTTTTTTAAAAGTTCCATGTTGTCGATATATAAAGCAAATTATTAGATAAATACAGCGTAATTTGATACGATTTACATGACAAACAAAAGGAGGAATGAAAATGACTTTAACTTTTGGTAAATTAGTAGAAGAAGCACAAAATAATGTTCCAGGCATCTCATCGATTGAAGCGAAAAAAAAGATAGAAGAACAACCAACTACATATATTATTGATGTACAGGACGCAGCTGATGCTGGTGCATGTGGGCTGATTCCAAGCAGTGTAAATATTTCTTTAGGCATGCTTCCAATTCGTGCTGATTTAGAACTTCCAGAAGAATTTCGCAATCCAGAGTTAGCGGATCGCAACCGCCCAATTTTAGTAACATGTGGTTTAGGAGGACAAGCTGCGTTAGGTGCCTATTTACTTAAAAAAATGGGCTTTACAGACGTTGCTTTTATTGAAGGTGGAACAACTGCATGGAAAGACGCAGGTTTTGAAACAGTTTAAATAAGAAGAGACTTCTATATATCTATATAATAGATAAGGTATGTAATTCTATTTTTATAGAAAAACAAATGCAATTAGCAGACCAAATCGCTCGATGATTTGGTCTTTTCGTCTTGTTATTATTCATATATTTACGCTTAATATATGAGACGATAGTGTTTTGAGTAGGGTTGGAATGACTTAATTCCTTAAATCAACCATATCCATAAGTAACTCCAATAGAATGAATTCCAGTATTATTCGCACCTATAATATCGTGCTTCCTGGCTCCAATCAAAGAAGATTTCTTTATTGCTAATTGGTAATTCTCATTTTGTTTTACTAAGGATGCGTTAGTAAAATAAGATTGCAAATGTTTTGACTATCTTCTGAGTTTGTTATAAAATGATAAAATCAAGAAAATGGTAATTTTGGTAAATGACATTCGAATAAAAAATGCGATGATGAAGAGGAGTAAACATAAAGAACACTTCAGAGAGCTGATGGTTGGTGGAAATCAGTGTGGAAATCTTGTTGAATGGGCTTCTGAGCAGCCAAACTGAACGAATAGTAGGTTATGGCGGAAAGTCTTACCGATATAAAAGAGACAATGTATCGAAATAGCATAGATTATTTCTGTACAGTAAGTGCGTTTATTTTTAATAAACGAAATAAGGTGGCACCACGGGTTTCTCGTCCTTTTACTAGGATGAGAAACCCTTTTTTTATGCATAAAAACTGAAATATTTAAGGAGATGGAAACCTATGAGTAAATCTGGATTAGACTTGGAACGAATCATTTTTATTGGTAGAACTTATGAAGAATATTTACATATGTTTTCCCTTTCATCATTAGAACTAAATGGCAAGAAGATACTCGATTGTCCAGCAGGAGCTTGCTCATTTACAGCAGTTGGCAACAAGTTTGGGTTAGATGTGACGGCAGCTGATATTGCCTATTATCACTCAAATGAAGAATTAAAAAATAAAGGGCTGAAGGATATTGAACACACAGTGGAAACGATGGAAAAAGCGAAAGACAATTTTCTATGGGATTATTTTGAAAGCGTAGAGGGATTAGGAAGGCATCGAACCAATGCTTTAATAGATTCTTATAACGATAGGAAGAAAAATAGCAAGAGATATATACCAACTACTCTTCCATCTTTGCCGTTTAAAGATAAGGAATTTGATATTATCCTTTCTGCTCATTTTTTATTTACGTATTCTGACCGATTAGATGTTGATTTCCATATCAGCACATTGAAGGAATTATTGAGGGTTTCAAAAGAAGAAGTTCGTATTTTTCCATTAGTTGATTTAGAAGGAAACCGATATCAACACTTAGATGAAATAATAAGTTATCTCGAAGACAATGGCTGTAAGGTTGAGGAGGTTAAGGTTTCATACGAGTTTCAAAAAAATGCTAATTCGATGTTGAGAATAAAGAAAATAGGGTAGGAGAGCTAATTATAATATTAACTCATTAAGCAAGTTTGTAAAAAAAGTAGAATTGATAAGATTAATAGTCTCTGTTGATTAGTAAAAACACCAATGATTATTGGTGCTTTAAGAAATTCCATTAATATCGTTATCTTTTTTTTCGAAACAAAGATTTACAGTTCTAGTATTTGATCTTGTTCTATGTTGTGTATGTGCTGGTACAGTGAAGGTTTCTCCAGGTAGTAATGAAATGCTTTTATTATTTTCTAGGTCAATTATCAGTTCACCTTCGAGTACCATAAATAATTCGTCGGTTTCATGCTCGTGCCAATGAAATTCACCATCGATAACAGCGATTCTTAAAACATGATCGTTTATATCTGTAACTACAAAATTATTATATTTATTAACATCTGAGACTAAGTCTAATAAGTTGATTTTTTGTAAATTTTGTTCCAACTTATATATCTCCTTTCAAAGTTAAAAATAAACATTCTATCATTTATGTAGTAGATAACAATAATAAACTAAATTAGCAAGTTAGGGAAAGGTATATTCCTTTCCCTACACCCAATACCAATTCGTCTATTATTGTCATTGTAAGTACTTTTCTTAATACCCTAATTTTTTATCTACCACATTAATGAGTTCCTGCCCATTTTGAAAACGGTAAACATTTTCTAAAAATATATTCATATAACGTTCCATGCTTTTTGGTGAAAAATAGGCGTTATGTGGCGAAATAATGACATTATCTAGTTTCCAAAAAGGATGATCCTTTGGCAAAGGTTCTACATCAAACACATCCAAAGCTGCTCCTGCAAGTTTTTTTGTTTGTAAAATCTCTAATAAATCTTGCTCTGCAACCGTGTTCCCACGCCCAACATTTATTAAAAAGCTCGTTGGCTTCATTAATTGGAGCTTTTCTTTATTAATAATATGAAATGTTTCTGGTGTAGAAGGAAGTGCTAATATAAGAAAATCGGATTCTTTTATGACCATATCCATTTCTTCTAATCCGACTACTTGATCAGCTGGATCCTCTTCTATTGTACGGGTAGGCCTTTTTCTGCAGCCAATAACGGTCATATCAAATGCTTTACAACGCTTGGCAATTTCTTTCCCGATTTCTCCATATCCGATAATCCCTACTGTTGCACCTTCTAAATCAGTAATGGAAGTATTTTGCCAAATTTTATTTTGCTGATTTTGAATCATCGCTGGAATTCCTCTAGCAAAACTAGAAATCATGGCAATAGTATGTTCTGCAATAGGTACAGAAGTGCAGCCTTTTGTATTCGTAATAATAATATCACTGTTCAGTGTTCTTTCATTCAGAACACTATCTAAGCCAACACTAATGGATTGGATCCACTGTATATTAGGTGCTTGCTCGATAATGTTTAAATGATCATGTAAACCTAATGTTAGTATAATAGTACATTCGGACAAATTATGCTGCACTATAGGTTCATCTTCTCCGTATGTCCAAGGCTCAAACATTACCGTTGCCCCAAGCTGTTTTAATTGATCTATAAATTTTTCTGGAATATTATTTCGAATATAAATAACTAATTTCTTTTGGTCTGTATGAATCATTTATTAATTTCCTCAGGCGTTAATCTTTTTACATAAGCATAATACGTGTTGGCAAGACGTTTGATTGCCTCTGTAATTTTTTCTTCATTACAATAAGTAAAACATAGTCTCATCGTATTAAAACCTTCATCCTTTAAGTAGAAATGTCGTCCATCTAAGAAGGACACGCCTGCCTGCATTGCCTCGTCAACAAAAGCACTTGTATTAACACCAAGGGGGAAGGTTAACCATAGGAAAAAACCACCATCTGGCACTACGAAAGATACATCATCTCCGAAATATTCTTTTATTGCACTTACCATCGCATCTTTTCTCGATTTATATGTGGCGCTTAAATACTGAATATGCTCTTCTATATCGAGCTTCTGAAGCACATTGTATACTACTTCCTGTACGTAAACACTTGTAAAACCGTCCGTTTTTAAGATGCGCATTTTATCAATTACTTGTTTATTTCCTATAGCCCAGCCCATGCGAATACCTGGTGCAATCACTTTAGAAAAAGTACTCAAATAAATGACTCTTTCCGGTCCAAAGGAATGAATGGATGGTAAATAACTTCCATCAAATGTAAGTTCAACATAAGCATCATCTTCCAAAATAAAAAAGTTATATTCATACGCTAATTCGGCAAGTTTTTTTCTTCTTTCCAACGAAAGATTAACCCCACCTGGATTATGATAGTTCGGCATGACATAAAGGATTTTTGGCATCGGTTTATTATTTGCTCTTGCTTTTATTAATGCTTGCTCTACTAGATCTACTTGTAAACCATTTTCATCGATAGGAAAGGAAGTAAGTTTTACTTCTGCTAGATGAAAAGAACGGATTGCTCCAAAAAAACAAGGGGCTTCTATCCATAAATCATCACCAGGGTCCGTCAATGTTCGTGTCACAAGATCAATGGCTTGCATGCTTCCTGCTGTAACGAGAATTTGATCTTCGTTTGCATAAACTTCACGGAGTTTGGAACGAGATTTTATCCATTTGACAATATTGCTTGGACCAGTACCTCCAAGATAGGAAAGTGCACCAGTTCCTTGTGTTTTCATTGCTGCTTCCGTTGCTGTTACCATAGTCTCAAGTGGAAATGACTCTGGTGCAGGAAATCCAAATGACAACGGAATAACATCCTCTAAACTGCCTGCAAAGGAAGAACCTATGATAGGCATATCAGGAAATCTTTTGCTAAGAGTAAAAGGTTTTAATGCATTCATAAAGGTAACACCATCCTAAAATTAGTTGAAATTAACTGCTTATTTGAAAATTTAACACTATTCTAAAAATTTATCCATTATAATTATAAAAAAAATAGTGTTATTTTGGAAAAATTTTTAATTTTTTTCGGTATAGTGAAATAATTAAAGATATAAAGATTGAAAGGCTATTGCAAAAAACTAAACTACCTTACTAAATATCTATAATTTCACTTCTATTCTATTAAGAATTTCATTATGGAAAGAAACATCCTATTTTGTTCTTCATTCTGTAAGTTAGGAAACCATTACATAAATCCCGCTAGTGTTAATATATGCTATTTATTTCGAATAGGGAAATAAAAAAGAAAGGAATGATAAAAAATACGTAGTATTGCCTTGTTTTTTTCACAAATTCACCAAATTTATTTATGTTTAAATTTGTTCAAAAGGATGAAAGCGTTATCTAGTAAAATTTTTAAAAAATACTGAAAAACTTTTTAAAAAAACATTGTATAAAAATCAAAGATTACTTATAATGGATTCAGGTTAAATAATAGAACATGAATTGTGAGGTAAAATGACATGGCACAGATTACATTAGAACAAATTCAAAGTACAATTAAAGAAAAAAGCGTTCAATTATTACATCTTCAATTTGTTGACATTGAAGGAATCTTAAAAAATATCACTATTACTGCTGCACAATTAGAAGATGCTGTAGAAGGTAAAATCATGATTGATGGTTCATCTATTAAAGGTTTTTCACCTATTAATAAATCAGATTCTTACCTACAACCAGATCTAAATACATTTGTAGTAATGCCTTGGACTGAAACAGAAGGTTATTCTGAAGCACGTTTCCTTTGCTCTGTTACAAATCCTGATGGAACTTTATTTGAAGGGGATACTCGTAACGTTCTTAAGAAAACAGTTGCACGTGCTGCTGAAAAAGGTTATTCAATCTCAGTTGGTCCAGAATTAGAATTTTTCTTATTCGAAACAGATGGAAAAGGATATCCAACTGATGAACTAGGCGATCTTGGTGGATATTTTGAGCCATCTCCTAAAGATTTAGGCGAAAAAGTTCGTGTTGAAATTTTCAAAACGTTAAAAGCTATGGGCTTTACAATTGAAGCACTTCACCATGAAGTAGCAGAAGGCCAACATGAAATTAACTTTAAATATGCTGATGCATTAACTGCAGCAGATTTATCTACTACATATAAATGGGTTGTTAAAACTATTGCAGCTCAGTATGGATTATTTGCAACATTTATGCCAAAACCAGTTTTCGGTATTAATGGTTCAGGTATGCATGTTAATATGTCATTCTTTAAAGATGGAGAAAATCTATTCTTTGATGAGTCTGATGAATTACAGCTTTCAACAGAAGCATATTCATTCATTGCTGGAGTATTAGAAAATGTTAAGAGTTTTGTTGCGATAACAAATCCTTTAGTAAACTCTTATAAGCGTCTAGTACCTGGTTATGAAGCACCTTGCTACCTTGCTTGGTCTGCATCAAACCGTTCAGCATTAATTCGTATTCCTGCTAAACGTGGAATGGCTACTCGTGTTGAGCTTCGTTGTCCAGATCCATCTGCTAACCCATACTTAACATTTGCAGTAATCGCTTCTGCAGGTTTAGATGGAGTAGAAAAAGGCTTAAAAGCTCCAGCTCCAATTAACGAAGATATCTTCCATATGACAGATGATCGTCGTAAAGAGCTTGGAATTGACAGCTTGCCAGGTGGATTAGATGCAGCTATTGCTGAGTTAGAAGCTGGTGAAATCGGTCTTAAAACTCTTGGAGAGCATGTATTCACAGAATATTTAGCTGCGAAAAAAGAAGAGTGGGATAACTACCGTACAACAATCCATGCTTGGGAAATTGATAACTACAAATTTAAATTCTAATTTGTAAAATAGAGGGAAGAGAAAGGTTAACTCCTTTCTCTTTTTTTGTGGAAAGATGAGGAAATATTAGGTTTTTAACTTAGATAAGTGTCTAGCTCTCATGAAAGATAACCGCACGTTTTCTTAAAGTAAGGCTGTTTTCTAAAAGTTTGTTGTTTTTGAATAAAATAATAAATATGGCTTAAGCACTGAGCTGCCTGAATACACGTAGACTCCTGCTTAGAAAAGCGCGAAAGACGAGACTTGTGCAGGAGCGTAGCGACGATGAGGCTCGGCACTCGTCCGCGGAAAGCGAAGCGTATTCAGGCTGCGGGGTAAATCACAATAATCTATACGAAAAAAGCCTAAATAAAAAAACACTTTTTGAGTCAAGAGACCATTTTTCTACAGGGCTGAACAAGGCAACTACGCTTTTCTATATGAATAGTAGAAATTTTTGTTCAGTTCTTTTATTTTTATTGGGATATGTTAAAATAACTGTAGGTGGCTCCATAGGATAGTTAAGATGTACATCTATATGAACCATCATTATTATTGTTACAAGGAGAATTATTTCATGGAAAAAGTGTTAATATTCGGTCATAAAAATCCAGATACGGATACTATTTGTTCAGCAATTGCATATGCAAGCTTAAAAAATAGCTTAGGGATTGCTGCAGAACCAGTTCGCCTTGGCGAAGTAAACGGGGAAACTAAGTTTGCTCTAGATTATTTTAATACAGAAGCACCAAGGTTTATTGAAAAAGCTTCAACTGAAACTAACAGTGTCATTTTAGTGGACCATAATGAGTTCCAACAAAGTGTGGAAGATATTAAAGATGTTAGTATATTAGAAGTTATCGACCATCACCGTATTGCAAATTTTCAAACAAGCGATCCGTTATACTACCGTTGCGAGCCAGTTGGTTGTACTGCAACTATTTTAAACAAGCTGTTCAAAGAAAATGGCGTAGAAATAAACAAAGAAATCGCAGGTCTTATGCTTTCTGCCATTATTTCGGATTCTTTATTATTTAAATCGCCAACATGCACAGAGCAAGACGTAGCGGCTGCACGTGAATTAGCTGAAATTGCTGGTGTAAATGCGGAACAGTATGGTCTTGAAATGTTAAAAGCAGGTGCTGATTTAAGTGATAAAACAGTTGAACAATTAATTTCACTTGATGCAAAAGAATTTCCAATGGGTACATATAAAGTCGAAGTTGCACAAGTAAATGCTGTTGATACAAACGATGTGTTAGCAAAACAAGCTGAATTAGAAGCAGCATTAAACAACACAATTTCTGCGAAAAATCTTGATTTATTTTTATTAGTTGTAACTGATATTTTAAACAATGATTCTGTCGCTTTAGCATTAGGTGATAAAGCAGCAGTTGTGGAAAAAGCGTTTAATGTCGATTTAAAAAATAATACTGCTCTATTAAAAGGTGTTGTATCTCGCAAAAAGCAAATTGTTCCAGTTTTAACTGATACTTTTAATAATCTTTAATTTATAATTAATCTACAAAACAAATTATTATAAAAATGTCCTAAAAGCGTCATCTTTTAGGGCATTTTTATTTGCAAATTAGTACTATTTTTTGTAGTCTTCTTATTAAAATGCTTCAATAGTTTATATATAATTGCATTTGTTGTAAAGGTGCCTTGTCTACACAGTAAATAGTGTGGATTCGATACCACTCTATATAAAAAGTTGTTAATCTAAAAAAAAAGAAAAGTCAGGAGGTTCATTTTTGAAAAAAGAAAAAATACTCATTATTGAAGATGAACAGAAAATAGCAAGAGTGATAACGATGGAATTAGAATATGAGGGTTATGATGTTTGTATAGAAAATACTGGTACAACGGGTTTAGAGAGGGTAATGAAGGAAGATTGTAGTCTCGTATTACTAGATGTGATGTTACCAGGATTAAGTGGCTTAGAAGTATTAAGAAGAATAAGAAATGGCAACAATAACGTGCCAGTTATTCTCTTAACGGCAAGAGATTCGATACCGGATAAAGTTGCTGGGCTAGATTTAGGGGCAAATGACTATGTAACTAAGCCATTTCAAATCGAAGAGCTTTTGGCAAGAATTCGTGCTGCTCTTCGAATAAGTCAGCAACAAATAAAAAAAGAACAAGAAAAAGTATTAACGGTTGCAGATTTACAAGTATTTGTAAAATCATATCGTGTAATACGAGAAAATATTGAAATAGACTTAACACCACGTGAGTTTGAATTATTAGTATACTTACTAGAAAATAAAAATATTGTGCTTACAAGAGAGCAAATTTTAACGAATGTATGGGGATATGATTATTTAGGTGATACACATGTAGTCGATGTGTATATTCGTTATGTTCGGATTAAAATTGATCATCAGTTTGAGAATCCATCATTCATACGATTAGGGGTGTTGGGTATATCATAAAGGATGTTGCATCATGAAAGTGCGCTTGAAAATTCAACTATTTTCCACCTTATTTCTTTTTATTATTATACTAGTAGTAAACATGTTTATTTATTTTCTTTTTCAAAAACTAATTCTTACAGACAATGTAAATAAAACAACGGTGCAAATGGAACAAATAGCCAAGAGCTTGCGTTCAATTTCTGATTCCAATACAGAAAGTTTACTGCGTGCGTACATACCTACAGACGGAATGATTCGTTTGATAAATAGTAATGATTCAGTAGTCTTTACTTCAACAACAGATAAAAAGTATGTAGACATAAATGCACATTTTATCGGAAAACAAACAGAACAAATAATAGAACAAGATGATCGTGTATTTACTGTTACAACACTTCCAGTGATTTGGCATAATGGCGATGTTGTAACATTAGAACTAGCAGAAAATATCCAAAGTAGTATGACTATTTTACATGCTTTACGTATTATTTTAATTATTTCAACCCTTATTGTAATTATTCCGACCTTTCTAGCAGGAAGAATATTATCAAATGTCATTCTAAACCCGATTCAATCGATGATTAATACGATGGAAGAAATACAAATAAAAGGTGATTTGAAAGAAATAGACCTTCCCGAAAAGAAAAAGGATGAACTATATCAACTTGGAGCAACTTTTAACAAGATGATTACGTTATTGAAGAGACAGTTTGAGCAGCAACAGCAATTTGTGTCTGATGCATCGCATGAATTAAAAACACCTTTAACAGTGATAGAAAGTTATGCGAATATGTTAAAAAGGTGGGGAATGAAAAGAGAGGAAGTATTAATAGAAGCTATAGAGGCCATTCATTCTGAATCCATTCGCATGAAAGAGATGACCAATCAAATGCTTGAGCTGGCAAACGCAGATGGCCATTGGAAGTTGGAAATGAATCACCTTAATCTTCTAGCTATTTGTCAAGACACAGCTCGAAATATGGAAACAGTACATCATCGAAAAATCTCCGTTTACAGTGAAAAAAATAAAGTCTCCTTGTATGGAGATCAACAAAAAATAAAACAATTATTATTTATCTTATTAGATAATGCGATTAAATTTAGTTCTGATAGCATCCATATTAGGATTGATACAACCACTACATGTTTGATGATAGAAATTTCTGATAAAGGACCAGGCATTCCAAAAGAGGAACAAGCTTTAATTTTTGAGCGGTTTTATCGAGTGGATA
Source organism: Niallia yueguangensis (assembly GCF_052663115.1). Classification (NCBI taxonomy): domain Bacteria; kingdom Bacillati; phylum Bacillota; class Bacilli; order Caryophanales; family Bacillaceae; genus Niallia; species Niallia yueguangensis. The sequence goes on along the minus strand of NZ_JBQTCX010000031.1, from coordinate 1,528 downwards.
AAGCGAGAACACGTGAAAGTGAAGGTACAGGATTAGGATTATCGATAGCCAAAAAAATTGTGGAAGCACATAAAGGAATCATTTTTGTAAAAAGTGCTGTTAGAGCAGGTACAACGTTTATATGTCAATTTCCTTTAATAGAAGATTACAAAGAAAAATCAAAAGGAGATGGCGCATAAGTGAGAACGCGAAGCTGGCTGAAGCTGCTAGTCTTTCTAGTAGCAGCATTTATCCTTTATATCTTTTTTACTTTTTTAAAAAAGGATGATCTTTTATCTAAAGATGAGGTAAAAGAAATCATATCGAGTAAGTATGAAGGAGATGTGATGGGTTTATCCAAAAAAAAGCAGCAAGGAAGAGAGGTATATGAAGCAAAGATTGAAAATAATAAAGGGTCCTATCATATTTCTGTGGATGCTAAAACCGGAAAAATTGCAAATATTGTCGTTTTATCAAAAAAATATACGAATAATCAAAGTCTATTGACAGAAAGAGACGCTGTTAAACAAGTGCAAAAAAAATACGACGGAGAAATAATAGCAGTACAAGCAATAACGGAAAATGGCATTCGTTATTTTCAAATTAGTTTAAAGTCGGAAAAAGATCCGTATAAAATATTAGTTAACCGTCAATCGAAAGAGATAATACCAGTAAATAACGAAGCAACGGGCAGGATTAAGGAAGAAGCTGCTAAAGATATTGCGCTAAAAAAAATAGAAGGAAAGATAATAAGTATTGATTTAGAGGAAGAGGATGATCAATTTGTATATGAAGTAGAAATAGAAACGGAAAAAAAGGAAGAGGTAAAACTTTATATAAACGCATATAGCGGAGATGTGATTTCAATTAATTGGGAAGATGATTAGGATATTGTAAACTACATTTGGTCTTCATATTTTAGGAGACGTATTTCTTATTTCTCATCAATTTCTCATTTTTGTTCTTCTTTCTTATCATTTTACCACGGTACTATATACGTATAGAAAAAAGGAGGAAGCAAAAATGAAAAATAAATGGATCTGGATTGGAATTGCTGCTGTAATAATTATTAGTACATCAGCTTATTATATTGGGAAAGGAAACGGAAATTCTGTAGCAGCACAACAAAAAATTTCAAAAGAAGAAGCAACAAAACTAGCTGCTGAAGAAACCAATAAAGAGGTAAAAGATGTAGAATTACAAACGAATGCAAATGGGGAAACAGTTTATGAAGTGGAATTGCAGGATGATGTATTAGATCAAAAAGAAGACGAAGATTTATATGTTAATGCGGAAACTGGGGAAGTGTTGTCAAAAAACAGCATGCTAAAAAATATTAAAATAACAGATGAGAAAGCAAAAAAAATAGCGTTAGAAAAAAAAGCTGGAACAGTGACAGACATAGAACTAGATGATAATAATGGAATATATTATTATGATATCGAAGTAGTGCAAGTAAATGGAAAAGATGTAGATATTAAAATATCAGCGGAAAATGGAAAAATAATTCAAATTGACCGTTATTAAAACAACAGTAGAAAACTGTTGT
>NZ_JBQTCX010000030.1:0-47863 GCF_052663115.1 Niallia yueguangensis | reverse complement strand
GCATACGCTCCTGTGGGGTCTCGTCTTTCTCGCATTCCCACAGGAGTCTACGTGTATTCAGTCTGCTGATACTTCTTCTCTATGTGAAAACAACAAACTTTGAGAAAACAGCCTTACTGAAAGCATATTGTAAAAGGAAAGTTAAATTTAACTACCTGTAAGTTCCAAAAATCCACTATAATGGAAGAGAAATACGAAAGGAGTATGTGTATGAACTTATCTGTTAGTAAAGAGCAGCGCATTAAGTCTATTGATGTGCTGCGCGGCTTTGCTATTTTAGGAATCTTCCTTGTTAATATTCCCACTATGCTCGGAATGGAATTATTTTTAGAGGAACGAAGCTACAACGGTTTCGATGCTTATCTGCGGCTATTTTACGATTTATTTGTGCAAACGAAGTTTTATGTTATTTTTTCCTTTTTATTTGGATTAGGATTTTGGATTTTTATGAGTCGTGCTGAACAAAGAGGAGCAAAAATGTATCGATTATTCTCACAGCGGTTAGTCATTTTACTCTTATTTGCTTTGATTCATATCAGCTTTTTTTGGAATGGAGATATTTTGAATACATATGCCTTCACAGGATTTTGGCTGCTGCTTTTTTATAAACGAAATCCAAAAACGATTTTAATCTGGTCGATTGTCCTGTTGGTGCTATCTGAGCTAATTACTATATTAGGTTCACTCGTAGAGACAACCGAATCTGTCGACTCGATCGTTCCAGCCTTTAATCAATTTGATGGCTGGTTAGAACAAGCGTATGCTAGAATTCAATTTTTTTTAATATACGGTATCCCTGCTAACATTGTTTATTTTCCAGAGATTTTAGGTTTATTTTTATTAGGCTTGTTTGTAGGAAAAATTGAGCTTTTTCAGCGGATAAATGAGTTAAGAAAAAACATCCGCACGATTCAGATCATCGCGTTCCTTTTAACCATCCCAAGCTGGATTATGCTTTTTGTCCAATTTACTCCAACAAGCTACAATCCGTCGGAAAACTATGTTTATGTGGTAACAAGCGGGAAAACGTTGTCGATCTTTTATGTCACTTCTTTATTACTATTACTTGAAAAAGAAAGATGGCAGACGTTCTTGGCTCCTGTTGGATACGTAGGTCGAATGGCTTTAACTAATTATTTAGGCCAAACCGTTGTGACTACAACATTATTCGCTCTATTATTTGATAATACGGCTGAAATTACGCTATGGCAATCCGCTATTTATTGTCTTGCTTTTTATGCGTTGCAAATGTTTTTAAGTAAGTGGTGGCTATCGCAATTCCAATTTGGCCCACTTGAATGGCTATGGAGAATGGGGACATATAGAAGAGTTCAGCCTTTATAAACGAAGGATCTGGAAAAAGTCGTTAATTAACAATATTTCTTTTATGAATCGCTCTTTCAAAGGCATCCGCATCTACCTTCAAAATAGGCTGTGTTATTATTGCAAATCTTATTATTAAAAATTAGATTTTTGAGGTGTAAAGTGTGTTTTTAAATAAAAAAATAGAGCAAAGACTATTGTTCTTTGCTTTTCTTGTTATTGTTTTATGTGTATCGCCCCTTTTTATCCTAGGAGAAAATGCTCATATTCGCGTACACGATAACTTAGACTCAAACTTAGCGTGGTATAAGGTATTAGCTGAAAGCGGAAAAATCATTAGTCCGGTTGATGCAACCATTCCTCAAATCATAAATGGATTACCCCGAAATGCTTTTGGAACGGAATTTAGCTTAATTGTATGGCTATATGCCTTATTTCCAACCATGACTGCTTATGCACTTAGTCAATTTATTACACGTATTGTCGCGTTTATTGGCATGTATCTTCTATTAAAAAAGCATTTTTTGCCTAAAAGCGAATGGGGATTCATTCGAATTGGGGCTGCTCTATCATTGGCGCTTACTCCTTTTTGGCCATCCGGCATGCTCAGTACACTCGGAATGCCATTAGCATTATGGGCATTTCTCAATATTCGCAAAGGGGAAAAATCTTGGGTAAATTATTTAACCTTAACTCTTTTGCCCTTCTATTCGAGTATTGTTCTAGGCTTTTTCTTTTTCTTAAGCGGAATGGGAATATTTTGGATTGTGGATGTAATGAGAGGAAAAGGATGGAATCTTCGCTTCTTCCTATCCATTGTTTATATGTCATTGATTTATTTACTGGTAGAGTATCGGCTTGTTTCTTCGTTTCTTTTTGATGATGAGCCTAATAGCAGAGATGAATACTTTCATGCAAGATTATCTTTTTTTCACTGCCTCCGACTCACATTGAAAAACTTTGCTTTAGGACATAACCATGTTATGACGATTCACACACTATTCATTTTACCTGCTTTATTAATCGCTTTATACTTAGTTTTTTATAAAAAACTGTGGAAGCAGGAAAAAGTGTTTGTATGGTTGTTTTGGCTAAACCTTGCTTTATCAGCATGGTATGCTTTTTGGTTCTACAAAGGCTGGCTTCCGCTGACAGAACGCTTTCATTTTTTGGATACGTTTAATTTTGCCAGATATCATTTTTTAAAACCTTTGATTATTTATGTTATGTTTGCTCTTTCTTTAAAAATCATTTGGTTTCATGGATGGAGAAAACTTACCTTTTATTTAGTTGCTGCTCAAATTGCATTGGGTTTACTTTTTAATGAAGAAATCATTTTTCATAAAGAACCTACTGTCAAACAATTTTTTGCAGAAGAACAATTCCAAGAGATGAAAGAGTACATAGGGATGCCGCAGGAAAGCTATCGTGTAGCAAGTATTGGAATCCATCCAGCGATTGCTCAATATAACGGCTTTTACACGCTTGATAGCTACAATAATTTTTACCCTTTAAGCTATAAACATGAGTTTAGAAAAATAATAGAAAAAGAACTTGATAAAAATAAAACGATTCGTACCTACTTTGATGAATGGGGTGGGCGCTGCTATATTTTTACGGATGAGCTTGGGAAACATTATATGTTTAAGAAAAGCTCTAAAAAAAGGCTGGAGAATCTTGAACTTAATATCGAGCCTTTTAAAAGAATGGGAGGCAAATATATTTTTTCTGCTGTTCCAATAGACAACGCCAACGAAAACAATCTAACACTAAAAAAAGTGTTTGAATCAAAATCTTCTGCATGGAAAATTTATTTGTATGAGGCTTTATAATTGGCTCTGTTAAATTCCATTGTTGATTTTCAAAGGCTGTTTTCGTATAGATTGTTGCTTTTAAACTCGCAGACTGAATACACTTCGCTTTCCGTGGGCGAGCGTCGAGCCTCCTCGTCGCATACGCTCCTGTGGGGTCTCGTCTTTCTCGCATTCCCACAGGAGTCTACGTGTATTCAGTCTGCTGAGCACTTCTTCTCCCATTTTTTATGTGAAAAACAACAAACTCTGAGAAAACAGCCTTTTCAAAAGGTCAGGGTATCCACTCCCTTTCCACGGACGAACTGACAAGCCTCCTCGCTCGTTCCTCACTGCGGGGTCTTGCCAGCCCGTTTTTTCCGCAAGAGGCTCGCAGATTCCCTTCCTATAAACAACATTATCATTTAACAGTTCCTTATAGTACCTGACTCCAGTGCATAATAGCATTACCGCACTAGGGTTAAGACACTCGTATGCTTAAATTCTAAATTTGGAAATAGCCTCTTGAAGCTCTAATGCCATAGACGACAATTCTTGACTCGCCGAGCTAATTTCCTCAAAGGAAGCTGTCTGCTCTTCAGCTGCAGCTGCTGCATTTTCAAAGTCTCCCTGAGCAGAGTGGGCAATCTCATCTACCTCTTTTATTGCTTCAACGATGTGATTTGTACTCGATGATATCTGCTTGATCGATGAAGAAATATCTTTCATCTGCTGAGAGACCTGTGAAACGATGGAGGTTATATCTTTAAATGTCACACCAGCTGTTTGGACAACATTCGAACCTTTTTCCACCTCTTGTGTACCACTATTAATAGAATTCACTGCAAGGTCTGTATCCGTCCGGATTTCTTTAATCAAGTCCCCAATCTGACCTGCTGCCTGTTTCGATTGTTCGGCAAGCTTCTTCACTTCATTGACCACAACGGTAAAGCCCTTTCCATGCTCACCTGCACGCGATGCCTCAATCGAAGCATTTAAAGCTAACAAGTTTGTCTGATTGGAAATATCAGAAATTGTATTAACAATCTGATCAATTTCATTGGACCGTTCTCCTAGCTTTGCGATAATATTTGCCGCTGCATTTACAGTTTGTTTGATTGTTTCCATCTGAGTCATAGCTGAAACTACAGCTTCTTCCCCAATCTTTGCTTTTTGAACAGCTTCTTCAGAACTTCTAGCAACCATATCTGAATCAGCGGAGACAATCTGAAACGTCTCAGACATTGTTACCACTGTTTCAGCAGCTTCACTCGTACTGTTGATTTGTTTTAAAGTTCCTTCTGTTACCGAATCAATTGTACCTGCTACTACTTGAGCTGCCTGAGCAGTCTGATCAGCGCTCGCATTTAGCTGTTCAGAGGAAGCAGCCACTTGTGCTGCATTGTCCTGTACTGTGTGAATGAGTCCGTTCAAATTATTCAACATACCATTCAAATCATTCGATACTTGACCTAATTCATCTTTAGAATGAATATCAAGGCGGTGCGTCAAATCTCCTGCCGTAATCTTTTTGATTATTTCAGACATATTAGAAAGATTTTTCAACGTATACTTTAATAGAAAATAAGTAATTGCTACGAGAATAACCACTATAATAATGAAATAGATTAAGAGATTTTTCGTCATACTCTTTAAAGGTGCAAATACTTCATCCTGCGTTACTGTAGTTGCAACAGACCAACCAGCGGACTCAACTGGTTCATATCCTATGTAATACTGTTCGTTGCCAAGCTTGGCCTCTTCTAATCCATTTTTTCCCTCTATCATTTTTTTCGCAATCGCTCCGATATCACCGTTTTGGCTTGTAAGAGGCTTATTCATAATGAAGTCTTTATCTGGGTGGTAAATTACGTTGCCGTCAGGTGCTAGCAATATACTGTAGCCTGTTTCTCCAATTTTAAATGGCTCCATTATGGAAGGAATGGAGTCTAAGAATAGATCAATGGCTACGATACCTACCTTCTCATTATTGACCTCTACTTCCTTCATTACGCTCATAATTACTTTACCGAAGACTTGATCCATATATGGTTCCGTGTAATATACGCCTTCAGCATCCTTTACTGGCTTATACCAAGGACGTTCAGAAAGGTCAAAGTCCGGACTTGACAGAACCTTTCCTGTCCCCGTTAAAAAGTTCCCTTTCTCACTCGCTACCCAGACCATTGCCACATCCGGGTCCATGCCTTTAATCGCTTCTAGTGACTGATTCATATCCTTATAATATGAGTTCGTTAACGCTTCATCCCGTGTTTTTGCTGTCTTGAGGTAATGAAGTACTGTTTGATTACTCGTAATTTGATCCACTAGCTGCCCTTTTTCCTCGAAAAAATTATTGATCTGATCAGCAATCCATTTACTCTCAACGGATACTTCCTTCTCAATATTTTGAGTCAAAATATTCTTGGTGTACATGTTTACAATTACAGCAGCAACAGAGAGAACTATTGCAATTGCTACAAATAAAACAAGGGATACTTTTGTTGAAATACTTTGTCGGTTCATTTATGGCCCCTCCTAAAATGATGATTAATTTCCTATAAATTTGGATGTATTAATGCTCCTATATTTTGAGTGATTATCCCAACTATATGTACTTCTTATTTATCGGTAATTTCACCTAATATGTTTATATAAAAACAAAGAAAGACATATTAATAATAAGATATTATGATTTATTAAGAAGGGGCGAAATGGATGGAATTTTTATCACGAGAACAAATTATTAATGAATTACAACAGTCATTTGAAATTTATATTAATAAATTCGGTATAGAAAATATCGGTATTTTTGAAGAAGAGGGACAAGCTGATCAATACTATATTGGTTATACAGTTAAAAAAGACGGCAAAACCTATCATATCCATATTCCATATATAAAAAACAATACTGGAGGGTTAAGCCCTATTAAGAAAGAGTGGACGGTAGAAACAGATGATCCAAAAGAGGAAGATGTTAGGGGATACAATGATTTAGAAAGTGTTTTTCGCGAAATTTAAAAGCCTCTACCTTTTTCGTTATAATATAAAGTAAGGGAAGAATAAAAAAACGACCTCTTCCCTTTACCTGTTTAAAATCCTTTGCAAAATTTTAATATTAATTTAGCAGGAGGTATTTTTTCGTTACATTTTTAAAGCGAGTTGTGCAACACATTCCACGTGCATCGTCTGCGGAAACATATCCACAGGCTGCACTTCAAGCGTTGTGTAGCCTCCGTCTTCTAAAATACGCAAGTCTCTTGCTAATGTCGCGGGGTTGCAGGATACGTAGACTACTTTTTTTGGCTTCATGTTAATAATTGTTTGCAGCAGTGCTTCGTCACAGCCTTTTCGAGGCGGGTCGACTACTAGCACATCTGCTTCATTTCCTTCTTTATACCAATTGGGGATAACTACTTCTGCTTCGCCAACGGAAAAATCCACATTGTGGATATCATTTATTTCTGCATTTCTTTTGGCATCATCTATTGCTTGTGGAACGATTTCGACACCGAATACTTTTTTTGCTTTTTGGGCAAGGAAAAGCGAGATTGTTCCGATGCCGCAATAAGCATCAATAACGCTTTCTTCTCCTTGTAAGCCTGCATATTCGAGCGCTTTATCATAAAGAACCTTTGTTTGCTCTGGGTTTACTTGATAGAAGGAACGGGCAGATATCGCAAATTTAATTTCTCCGATATAATCCGTAATCGTTTCTTCGCCCCAAAGCACTTTTGTTGTTTCTCCCATAATCACATTCGTTTTTTTGTTATTCACATTGTGGATAATGGATTTTAATCCAGGGATGCTTTTTACGATTTCATCCACAATTTTAATTTTATTCACCATTTCATTTGTGCGGGTAATTAGTACAACCATAATTTCTCCCGTCACTAATCCACGTCTTGCCATAATATGACGCAAATCGCCTTTATGGCGGCTTTCATCATATGCACGTATGCCATATTTATTGCAGATTGCTTTTACTTTTTTGATGACAACATCATTTTCTTCTTGTTGAATAAGACATTCTTCCATGTTGATAATTTGATGGGAACGCTGTTGATAAAAACCGCCAATCAGTCCGCCTTCTTGCTCACCAATAGGAACTTGTACTTTATTTCGGTAGCGCCAAGGTTCATTCATGCCAAGGGTTGGGTGAACAATTGTATTAATTTTTCCGATTCTCGTTAAAACATCTTGGACTTGTTTATGCTTTATTTGCAGCTGTCCTTCATAGCTTAAATGCTGAAGCTGGCAGCCTCCACATTCTTTATAAATAGAACATGGAGCTTCTACTCTATATGGGCTTTTTTCCTTCAGTTCTAAGAGACGGCCAAATCCGTAATTTTTATTTGTTTTAACCACCTTAACGGTAGCTTTTTCACCAGGCAACCCATTGGGGATAAATAAAGGGTATCCATCTACCTTTGCCACTCCGGAGCCATCATGTGTTAAATCTTCAAATACTATATCTATTATATCGTTCTTTTGAACAGGCAATGTTCGACTCATATGCTTCTTCCTTTACATATTGTTTTCCTAAGGCTGTTTTCTCAAAGTTTGTTGTTTATTACATAAAAACATGGGAGAAGAGTACTTAGCAGCCTGCATACACGTAGACTCCTGTGGGAATGCGGGAAAGACGAGACCCCGCAGGAGCGAATGCGACGAGGAGGCTTGTCGCTCGCCCACGGAAAGCGAAGGGTATGCAGGCTGCGCGTTTAAAAGCAACAATCTATACGAAAACAGCCTTTCCTAAATTAAGAGACAATAAAAAAATTATAACAATCGTTTACAAAAGTAAATCATACCATAAAAAAGCTAATTGATTACAGGAAGTTTTTTGGGAAGGACTTTGTTGAAGAAACAGTGGGATCTTTTTTACATAGAGAATGAGCTATTTTGGAGAATAGCCCATTCTTGTCCATTTATTATTGCTCAATCATTCTAGTTTTTTCAGGGTTGTCTTCATCGCGAATTTCGTTAATCGGAACAAACACCTCAAAGTGTCGGTATAAATTAACAAATTCTGCAGGAAGCATTCCGCCTAATTCACCATCAAGATTTAATTGCACCGTTTCATTGGACGTAATTTTTATATGATTGGCATTTGCATAAATAACGTTCGGATCATTTACATGCTCTCCGCGAAGAGCAAGGGTAGCAATGCGAATAAAATCTGCTAGATTTGCTTTTTTCAAGATAAGCAAAGAAAACAATCCGTCATTGATAGACGCACCGGGTGCTAATTTCTCAAACCCGCCGACAGAGTTCGTTAAACCAACTAAAAAGAGCATAACTTCCCCTTCAAATAGTTTTCCATCGTATTCAATCTTAACCGTTGTTGCCTTTAAAAATGGCAGCATTTCAATTCCTTTTAAATAATAAGCAAGCTGCCCAAGCATTGTTTTTAATTTGCTCGGCACTTCATATGTCAGCTCTGTTAAATGACCGCCGCCTGCGATATTAATAAAGTATTTATCATTTATTCGACCAATATCCATTGGAATCGTATCACCTTTTGCAATGATATCTGCAGCCGCTTCTATATCTCTTGGAATATGTAAAGCTCTTGCAAAATCATTTGTAGTGCCGACAGGAATAATTCCTAGTTTTGGACGGTATTCTTGTTCAGCTAACCCGTTCACCACCTCATTAATGGTGCCATCTCCGCCAGCTGCAACTACAAGATCATAACGCCTCTCTACTGCAATCTTTGCTGCTTTTGTAGCATCTTCAGGTCCTACTGTTGCGTGGCAGGAGGTTTCATATCCTGCATTCTCCAATTTTTTTAGCACTTCTGATAAATGCTTTTTAAACGCTTCACGACCTGAAGTAGGATTATATATAATTCTTGCACGTTTCATAACCATCATCCTATTTTTTCAAGATTTCGATCCATACTATACCATCTAACATCATAAACGATAACTACATCTTTAGGCAATATTTAGTAGCTTTTCAACAATGATTCTTCCCCATTATGCCCCTCTACTTCTTTTCTCAACCTATTATTTTTGGACAAAACTTAGTGCTTTTTGCTTTATTTTGTCCTTCATAAACTCTCTCAAAGACAAAACTTAGTGCTTTTTGCTTTATTTTGTCCTTCATAAACTCTCTCAAAGACAAAACTTGGTGCTTTTTCTTTATTTTGTTCTTCATAAGCTCTCTCAAGGACAAAACTTGGTGCTTTTTCTTTATTTTGTCCTTCATAAACCCTCTCAAAGACAAAACTTGTGCTTTTTTCTTTATTTTGTCCTTCATAAGCTCTCTCAAGGACAAAACCTGGTGTTTTTACTTTATTTTGTCCTTTATAAGCCCTTTCTCCAAGCGTTTAGCAACGCCGGTAGTTGATCACCCTGTACGCCTACGCTGAAGTTTCTAAGTTAAAAGAACTTTTCTTTTCTTATTAAAAACAATTAATCAAACGTTTGATTTAAACAAACGTTTGATTAATCTCTTTGAATGACTAAAATTGCACTGCTCATGCTATTAGTACAAAGAAAAAATCTGCATAAAAACAGATTTTTTACTATTTTTTATTCAGTTGTTACCTCTAAACTACCGCTGTTTACAATGTTAATTGTGGCATTTTTTTTGCCTTTTACATAGCTTGCTTCTGCTAGTATATTCGGTTCGTTTTCGTCTGCTTCATCTTTATTTTCACTTTTCCATTTTTCGCTTTCACTATCTAAAATCTCAGTATCTTTCACCTTTACTTGCACATTTTCTGTATCAGCCAGATTCAGATTAAGTGATGATGCATTGGAAATACTCCAATCTGTTCGAAGATTGCGTGGATTAACCGTTAATTCATCATTTTCTCCCACAATTTCAACTTTTATATTATTTGGAATAAGAATGGTTGACTGAATCGTAGAATAAGAAGAAGAAAAGCCCCTTGATTGGATCGGTAAATCTTTTAGATTTACATAAACGGTATCTCCTTTTTCATTTACTAATACATAATCTTGTGCTTTTTTAATCATTACTTTTTTATCCGCATTAACTGACCGGTATGTACCAAATAAGGAAACGGTATTATCATCTGTTCCTTCTATTGATAAGGGGCTGCTTTGCCCTTCTGTATCAATGACCACTCTTTTAATATTGTTCTTTATTTTATAATCATATGATGGTAAATCCATCGTTACTTCTTCTCTGTTAAATTCTTCTTGCATAGCAGTTATCAACCCAGTTGACTGTAAAAATACAATCGCTATACCAGCCGTTCCTATTATGCCAACAATAATAATGCTGAATAGATCAAAATTTAAATATGGTTTTTCCTGTTTAGAAGTGAATAGATAAAGCAGTATTTCTACGCCAAGCACCACTAAAATAACCGGCCACCAAACCTTCAGCACCGTTGTTATATCCCACTGTAAAAATTGCGATAATAACAGAAAAATTCCGAGAAATAGCAGTGATAACCCCATCGAAAATGTACCAACACGCCAAGTTCTCATTTATTTGCCCCCCTTGTTTCATTTAGGCTCTTTTCGTATAGATTGTTGTTATTTACCCCGCAGCCTCAATACACTTCGCTTTCCGCGGACGAGTGCCGAGCCTCCTCGTCGCTTTGCTGAGGACACTAGAAAAGTGGATGCTATGAAATATAGATAGTGAAAATCAAGCATTTAGAGGTTTGCGTTCGGTTTTCCGAGGCTTACCGCACGCTTTCCGCGGGGCGAGTGCCGAGCCTCCTCGTCGCTTTGCTCCTGTGGGGTCTCGTCTTTCTCGCTAATCCCGCAGGAGTCGTGCGGACGCCTCTCCTAACCAACATGATGGTCGTTTTCAAACTCCCTATACCATTTTTATCCTACTAAAATATAAGTGTTTTACCTATAATTTATATAATAAAACACTTCAGTGGCCTCGCTATGCTCCTGTGGGGTCTTGTCTTTCTCGCTTTTCCCGCAGGAGTCTACGTATATTCAGGCTGCTCAGTGTTTCAAAAACAACAAACTTTTAGAAAACAGCCTTCTTAAACCTTTATCTATTTTACCTGCTTCACTTTTTTCTTGCCCATTAATAAACGGCCGCCGCCTAATATTAGAACGAGACAAACAATTCCTGTCTGGAAGTAATGGTAAAATAAAAACTGCAGATCAATGCCATATAAGACGTGTATTTTTGGTGCTAATCCAGGCAAAATTATATTCACAAATAAATAATATACACCTAATAAAACAAGCCCTATACCAATCCATTTCTGGTGATTAATTAAATAGGAGATGACTGGTGTATCTTGCAACGGCTCATCTTCTCCTGCTTTTGACGCTTTTTGCAGTCCATCAAAAAAGCTATAAAACCAAATCAATGGAACCAAAAATAAAAAGATTCCTAATCGCAATTCATTTAAAATAAAGATCGAGAATAAAAATGCTGCCATTAATTGAATTCCACGCTGCTGCAATCCTAAATATAAATGTCCTGCACCAGGGAAAATTGATAAAAAAGTAGCAATGGCTTTGCTTTTTTTGCCTTCTTCTCTATTTTTTTCTAAGTCTTGAAAAATGGTTTGATCGACTAATTCTTCTCCATTTTGCTTCTTTGTAAATTGCTGCATCGCATCGAAAAATCCATATACCCATATAATAGGAAGAATAGCGATAAATATTAAAAACTCGCTTCTACCCGTTAATAAGGTAACAAAAAACACCATCATTCCCAGTCCTAAGAAAGAGCTCAACAACGTGATCCCACGATACATCAACCCTAATTGAAAATGACCAAGACCTGGTACAAAGGATAAAACAATCGTATAAAAACGATCTGACTCTGTTGTATTTACGAGAATCGTTTCTCCATTTTCATTTTGTTGTTCAACAGGCAATCTTCTTTTTAAATACCTGCTTGTTGTGATGCAAGTATCGATGATGCTGATGCAATAAATAACAAAACCAAAAAATACGATAAAAATGACAACTTCCTCATCCATAGAAGATGCTGCTAGCATAATAGAAAACAATGCCAATCCAAAAACAGCAGAACCATACAAAAATCCTCTCAGCTTCTGCCCGATATAAAACAACCCACCTCCCGGAAAAAACGCTAATATAAATGCGACGATCGGGTTCTTCATTACTTCTTTTCCTCCTTTATGTTGCCTTCTAGTTCATCCATCCAAGAAAAAGTTTTATCCACAAATCCAACGGTTACAGCCTCTTTTTTGGTTGGTATTTCTGCTTTTTGAATATTTTCTGTATGTTGAATAATCGATTGAAAAACCCCTGTAGACATCAGAATTAATGTTACCGCAGCTGCTAGTGTATATTGAAAAATAGTGGAGTGATAAAACCTCCGTCTCTTTTTTGTCTTTACCTCTAGCTTTGTTTCTGCCTCTTCATTGGAAATTCGCATCATAATTTGGTCGGTAAAAGCAGTTTCATCCGAAATGGTAGGAAGCACCGTTTCTTGTTCAGCTACAGCAGTTACATATATATCGAGACATTGATCACATGTATAAAGATGATCTTCTAAAAGAATTCGTTCATGCTCTTCTAACTCATTCTTTACATATTTCAGCCATTGTTCAAAAGAATAATGTGTTGTCATAAAAAGTCTTCCTCCTTCCAATGCTTTTTCATCCATATTCTAGCCCGATAAAGCTTTGTTTCAATCGTTTTCACTTGTACATTTTGTTCTCGTGCCATTTGTTGATAGCTTTTTTCGGCAATATAATAACCATAAATAACATCCCGATAATTGTCCGGCAGTTCTTCTAATCTTTGTCGAACTAATAACCGTCGCTGTCGATTGACAACTACTGTTTCTACCTCTTCTTTATTTGTATAGTGTAAATCCAGTTCGACAACTTCTGAAATATCTTCTCTTCTTCTTTGCTGCTTTCGTTTGACATCAATGGCATGATTAACAGCTATTCTTGTTATCCATGTTTTGAAGCCCTGGTTCTCGTATTTGGGGAGAGAGGTATAAATTTTGAGAAACACTTCTTGTGCAGCATCTTCTGCTTCCTTCTGGTCTTTCAAAACACTATATATAGTCCGAAACAAATCATGTCGATATTTTTCCACTAATAATCGAAACGCATGATCATTTCCGGCAATAATTTCTTCAATAAGATCTTGATCACTAATTCTTCTCTCCCCCTCTCCAAACCAGCTTACACACTAATAGACGATATACATAACAAAACCCCTACAGTAAAATAAAATTTTTTTGTAAGGAGAGAAAGTTTTTATTATTTAAATGATGACTGTTTTCGTATAGAATGTTACTTTTAAACTCGCAGCCTGAATACACTTCGCTTTCCGTGGGCGAGCGTCGAGCCTCCTCGTCGCATACGCTCCTGTGGGGTCTCGTCTTTCTCGCATTCCCACAGGAGTCTACGTGTATTCAGTCTGCTGAGTATTTCTTCTCTCATTAAAAAAACAACCAACTTTGAGTAAACAGCCTAAAATATAAGAACAATTCAACATGAAATAGTTTATAAAATACTATAATATCTTATCATGTATTAAAAAGAAGACAACTTCCTATTTTAATATGTTCATCATTTTTCAAACGGAACTATTTCCAGTAAAATACGTATAACAAAGAAAAAGTCTCTGGAAATGCGTGTTCAAAAGGTAACAAATTAGAAGCAAGAAGGTCGAGGCGGCGTAGCTTTGAGCAACGGAACGTATGCAATTAGATACGTGAGTAGCGGAAAAGCAAGCCAACGAAGAGATTCGCCGCTTATCATTTGGTACCTTTTTGAACATCCTCTGGAAAGGAGAAAAACATGATTTATTTATTTGCTGTGTTAGCTTTAACGTTAAATCCATTTGTATGGAAAACATATTATCAGAAAAAAGGGTTTCTTTCTTCCCAAATTTTCCGTGTCGTTGTTGGAGTAGTCTTTATTTTTCTATTAGATTATTTCCGCTTAATTGATTATTCTGTGCAAGCATTCATAAAATTCGGTTTACTTTATTTAGCTTTTTTCTTTTTTTGCGATTTATTTTATCCACGAGTGAAAGGATATGCTGTCACCTTTTTACTTAGCATTGTACTGCTCTTGATTTGGGCATATTTACAGTTTTTCTATCCATTGACAATTGCAAAAGATAAATATGCATTTGTAGCAAGTAAAACTACTGTTGCCAGTCGCGAAGAGGAATCAATGGATGAACAGCATATTGCCGTTGTCCCAGAAAGTTATGCAAGATATCGAAGTGAAAAGAAATTGGGAGAGCTTGCTCACTCCTCTTATTATGACCTTGGCGATTCTACTTTACAGAAGATTGATAACCACTTATATTGGGTAACTCCTATTGAATATACCGGCTTTTTTAAATGGACCAAAGGAAAAAACGTCCCAGGATATATTAAAATGAGTGCAGAAGATGAAAATGAAGATGCTATTTTAGTAGAAGCTTCCATGAAATATGTACCTTCTGCTTATTTTCAAGAAGATATAAAAAGGCTCGTCCGCAGCAAGTATAAAGATACGATTTTGCTAGAAGCAAGCTTTGAACCAGACGATGAGGATAAACCATATTATGTAATTCCTTACGGGTACTATCATAAATTCCGTCAAATGGTGGATATAAAGGGAATCTACATCGTTGATCCAAAAACAGGTGATATAAAAGACTATTCCATAGAAAATATTCCTGATTTTATTGATCATGTCATTCCTACAAGTGTCGCCGAAGATTGGAATGAATGGTACGGCAAATATGTTCACGGGTTTTGGAATACAATTTTTTCAAAAGAAGATATGATTATGCCGACACAATGGGAAGATAATGATGAAGTAAACGGCGTTTTCAATCAAGCACTACAATTAAACTGGTTTACAGATTTTACTCGAGCTAAATCAGACAGCGGCTCGATGGTCGGCTATTCACTGTTAAATGCACGAACTGGAAAAATAACGTTTTATACAGAAGCAAATGGTTCGTTAAATGGAAAATCGGCTATTAATGTAGCGGAAAAAACTTTCCGAGCAGAAAAATATGAAGCTGGAACTCCTTTGCTTTATACAATTTACGGACAGTTCACATGGGTTGTTCCCCTTATGGACAGCAACAATGTACTGCGCGAAATGATGCTGGTTCATGCAAAGGATGAGAAGATCTACAGCTACAGCAACTCAAAAATAAAGCTATTTAATGATTATAAATATGCACTTGCCACACAGCTTAAAAATGATAAAACGGTACCTACAGATATTGCAAATAATAAAAAAGCAACTGGAACTGTCCGTTATGTTTATAAAGCTGAAGGGCAAAGCAGTACCGTGGTTAAGTTTATGCTAGATGGACAGGATACGATATTCCAAGTTTCCTCTACTGATTTTCCTTACAGCGTTTTTATTGAAAAAGGAATGAAGCTGTCTCTCGATTATATCGATACAGACGAAGCCATCGTATCTGTTGAACATTTAACAATAGAAGGGCTGCATTAAACTATTTTTTTGTTAAGATAGAAGAAGGTTAAAAACTTTCTTCTATCTGCAAATAAAAGAAACAAACATTATTCTTCAGCAGCATATAATGAAGACAACAGAACAACTATTATAAGAAAAGCGCAAGCGCCCTTGCTCATCGACGGAAAAAGCTGGACTGAATCGAGTGAGATAAAGGAAACACGAAGAGCGTAGCGATTCGATGTTGACTTATCGTAGACGAGGTGAGGGAAGCGTTGATGTCGATAGGGCGCTGGAGCTAGACACCCATCAGACTTCAGAAAACTTATATTTTCTTATCTTTTGAAAAAGGAGAATGCGATTGTTTATACTTTTGTTTGCTTCCTATCTTATCGGATCTATCCCTACTGCCTTAATAATAGGTAAAGTGTTTTATGGAATTGATATTCGCAAACATGGCAGCTTTAATCCTGGTGCAACGAATTCTATTAGAGTACTAGGAAAAAAAGCAGGATTAATTGTTCTTTTCATTGATATTGGCAAAGGTGCACTTGCTGCGTCCCTCCCATTGCTTTTCCAAGTAAATGTAGATCCTTTGTACACAGGTCTGCTTGCCGTTTTAGGTCATTGCTTTCCGATTTTTGCAAACTTTCGTGGAGGAAAGGCAATTGCTACTACTGCCGGGTCATTACTTATCGCTAATCCTTGGATGCTGCTCATTGCTTATGTTACCTTTATTCTTGTAATTGCTATTACAAAATACGTCTTTATTGGCAGTTTATCCGTTGGCGCAGCATTATTGTTATACGCCATCATCGAGCCTGGATTAAAAAATGAACTCATCTTTGTCATCTATTTGCTTTTATTAATCTACTTGCATCGCTCGAATATTATTAACTTCATTCAAAAAAAAGAACCTAAAATCAATGATAAAAATATCAAAAAAGATCGAATTGACCCGAAGAAAATTAGCTAGTACTCTATATTCAGACAAGTATTGCAACAATTTTTATGAAACAAAAAGGAATCTGTAGATTAGTAACTTTTCCTGGGAAATGAATGGAGAAATTGTCGAAATAAATGGGGAATAAAAAAGCGGAAGCGCCTTGATCAGCCCCGAAGAACAATGTTCTCTTGTCTCCAAAAGTGCATTTTACTTTTGGCTGTTTTCTCAAAGTTTGTTGTTTTTTACGTAAAAAAATGGGAGAAGAAG
Organism: Niallia yueguangensis; assembly: GCF_052663115.1. Classification (NCBI taxonomy): domain Bacteria; kingdom Bacillati; phylum Bacillota; class Bacilli; order Caryophanales; family Bacillaceae; genus Niallia; species Niallia yueguangensis. The sequence continues at coordinate 31,152 of NZ_JBQTCX010000030.1, read as the reverse complement.
TACTCAGCAGACTGAATACACGTAGACTCCTGTGGGAATGCGAGAAAGACGAGACCCCACAGGAGCGTATGCGACGAGGAGGCTCGACGCTCGCCCACGGAAAGCGAAGTGTATTCAGGCTGCGGGTTTAAATGCAACAATCTATACGAAAACAGCCTTACTTTAGAAAATTTCTTATCTTAAAAAAAAGCGAAGGGAAACGATTTTGTATCGTTTCCCTTCGCTTTTTATTATCTTTTTGTTATTTCTTGCACCAATAACTTATTAACCAACTGAGGATTTGCTTGTCCTTTTGTTGCTTTCATAATTTGTCCAACAAGGAATCCAATCGCTTTTTGTTTTCCGTTTTTAAAGTCATCAATCGACTGTGGATTATTATCCAATGCTTCGCCAATAATTTTGAGCAATGCACCTTCGTCGGAAATTTGCACTAATCCTTTTTCTTTTACAATACTTTCCGCATTTCCGCCTTTTTCAATCAACTCTTTGAAAACTTGTTTCGCAATCTTGCTGGAAATCGTTCCATTTTCAATTAATTTGATCATGCCTGCTAAGTTTTCTGGCGTAAGCCCTACATCTGAAAGCTCTTTTTGTTCTGCATTAATATAAGCGGAAACATCGCCCATTAACCAGTTGGAAGCAAGCTTTGCATCTGCTCCTTGTGCGACTGTTTCTTCAAAGAAATCTGCCATTTCCTTTGTTACTGTTAAAACATTCGCATCATATGCTGGTAATCCAAGCTTTTCTACATATCTTTTTTTGCGAGCATCTGGAAGCTCTGGAATTTCTGCACGGATGCGCGCTTTCCAATCCTCATCAATATACAGATCCAATAAATCTGGCTCTGGGAAATAACGGTAATCGTCAGATCCTTCTTTTACACGCATTAATAATGTTTTATTTGTCGCTTCGTCATAACGGCGCGTCTCTTGGTCAATAACGCCGCCAGCACTTACTACTTCTCTCTGGCGTATTTCTTCATATTCCAGCCCTTTGCGAACAAAGTTAAAAGAGTTTAAGTTCTTTAATTCTGTTTTTGTACCAAATTCCTCTTGTCCAACTGGACGGATAGAAATATTCGCATCACAGCGAAGAGATCCTTCTTCCATCTTACAATCAGATACACCAGTATACTGAACAATCGATTTTAATTTTTCCAAATAAGCATATGCTTCATTTGGTGTACGAATATCAGGCTCTGATACAATTTCAATAAGCGGCGTTCCTTGACGGTTAAAGTCAACTAAAGAAAAGCCGTCTCCATGATTCAGCTTCCCTGCATCCTCTTCTAAATGAACGCGTGTGATGCCGATCTTTTTCTTATACCCATCAACTTCAATCTCAATCCATCCATGCTCACCGATCGGTTTATCAAATTGAGAGATTTGGTATGCTTTTGGATTATCCGGATAAAAATAGTTTTTGCGGTCAAACTTTGTATCTGTTGCGATTTCACAGTTAAGCGCCATCGAAGCTTTCATGCCATATTCAACCGCTTTTTTATTTAGTACAGGCAAAACACCTGGATACCCTAAGTCAACAACGGTTGTATTTGTGTTAGGCGCAGCTCCAAAATGGTTCGGACTGCTTGAGAAAATTTTCGATTCTGTTTTTAATTCTACGTGAACCTCTAATCCTATGACTGTTTCAAATTCCATTTCTATCACCCCTTACAGCGTTGGTTTTTGTTTATGATAATCTGTTGCTTGTTCAAATGCATACGCCACTTTATAAATGCTTGCTTCATCAAAGTGTTTTCCGATAATTTGCAAACCTAATGGCAATCCGTTTGAGAATCCACATGGTACCGAAATTCCTGGTACACCTGCTAAGTTAACAGGAATCGTTAAAATATCATTTGCATACATCGTTAATGGATCATCGACATTTTCACCAATTTTAAATGCTGGTGTTGGTGTTGTTGGTCCAATAATTACATCATAGTTTTGGAAAACATCTTCAAAATCTTTTTTGATTAATGTACGTACTTTTTGTGCTTTTTTGTAATAAGCATCATAATAGCCAGAGCTTAAAGCAAACGTACCTAGCATGATTCTGCGTTTTACTTCGTCTCCAAAGCCTTCTGCACGAGTTCTTTTATATAAATCAATTAAGCTCTCTGCATCTTCCGCACGGTATCCATATCGAATGCCGTCAAAGCGTGAAAGGTTGGCAGAAGCTTCTGAAGAAGATAATAAGTAGTATGTAGCTAACGCATACTTACTGTGCGGCAAGGATACTTCTTCCCATGTTGCACCTAAACCTTCCAGCACCTTTAAGGCATCTAGGACCGATTGTCGAACTTCTTCTTGTACCCCTTCTCCTAAGTACTCTTTAGGTACAGCAATTTTCAACCCTTTTACATCGCCAGTTAATCCTTTTGTAAAATCAGGAACTTCTACATTAGCTGATGTAGAATCCATTGGATCTAGACCGGAAATAGATTGAAGAAGAAAAGCATTATCTTCAACTGTTCTCGTAATTGGTCCAATTTGATCTAATGAAGAAGCAAATGCTACAAGACCAAATCGAGAAATTCTTCCATATGTAGGTTTTAAACCAACTACGCCACAAAAAGCTGCCGGTTGACGGATAGATCCGCCTGTATCTGAACCAAGTGAAAAAAGAACCTCGCCGGCTGCTACAGATGCAGCAGAACCACCTGAAGATCCGCCAGGAACCGTATTTAAATTCCAAGGGTTTTTTGTTTTTTGGTAATAAGAGTTTTCTGTAGAAGAACCCATCGCGAATTCATCCATATTTAATTTACCGATTGTAATCGCTTCTGCCTGCTGTAATTTTTCGATTACAGTAGCATTATAAATTGGCTGGAAGTTTTCTAAAATTTTACTGGAACAAGTAGTTCTTAAATCTTTTGTTACAATATTATCTTTAATTCCAATTGGCATTCCAAATAATGCTCCCGTTTTTTCCCCGGAAACTAATTTTGCATCTAATTTTTTCGCTTTACGAAAAGCATTTTCTTCATCTAATGTGATAAATGCTTGTACTTTGTCATCTACTTCTTTAATGCGATTATACGCTTCTGTAACTAAATCAGAAACAGACACTTCTTTTTTATGTAATAATTCATGCAAGTCTGCAATCTTTTGGTCAAACAAACTCATTTTTTTCCCTCCTTATTCGATAATGGATGGCACTTTAATTTGTCCCTCTTGATGTTCAGGGGCATTGCGAAGAACCTCTTCTACTGGAAGACCTTTTGTAGCTTTATCTTCACGTAAAACATTTTTCATATCTAAAACATGTGATGTTGGTTCAATTCCTTCTGTATCGATTTCATTTAATTCTTCTGCAAATGAAATAATCGCATCCAGTTGTTTCTGAAATTTCGCTGCTTCTTCTTCTGTAATGGCTAGTCTTGCTAAGTTTGCCACGTGCTTAACTTCCTCAATTGTAATTCTTGACATCTTTGTCACCTCCATAATAATACGCACAACACAATAATCTGATAATATCAAACAAATCTCTATGAAAGCAACAAGAACGATAAAACTAACATAGAATATTCTTAAGAAAAACGCAGGCGTCCGAGCTAGACACTCGTCTAAGTTGAAAAATTTTATTTTTCTTATCTTTTTAGCTCTGTTAAACGATAATGTTGATTAAAGGAAGGGAATCTGGAATTCAGCAGAGCAATCTTTTTAAAAGGCTGTTTTCTCACAGTTTGTTGTTTTTTACGAAAAAAAATAGAATAAGAAGTACTCAGCAGACTGAATACACGTAGACTCCTGTGGGAATGCGAGAAAGACGAGACCCCACAGGAGCGTAGCGACGAGGAGGCTCGACGCTCGCCCACGGAAAGCGAAGTGTATTCAGGCTGCGGGTTTAAAAGCAACAATCTATACGAAAGCGGCCTGTTTTAATAGGTCAAAAAAATAAACGAAAGGCATTCCTTTGCCTCATCGTTTATTTTCTAAGCTTTTATAATCGTTAACTGGGCTATTTTTTAAAAAAGCTTCCTAACGAGGAGAAAAAACCTTTTTTTTCTTCCTTGGCCGCGTCATTTTCTTGTGTCATATTAGAGATATAAATTTCTTCTTTATCAATCGCATGATCATATGCCACGAGCAAGCCAATTTCACTAACATAGTTCTTATTTGTTACAATCGTATACTCCATTTTATTACCGTCTGCTATTTTAATATACTTTGACAAATAAGCATAGTCGAGATGACCATTTAAAAATAATTTGGCGCCAGCATTATTTTTTATTACTTCCTTCACTTCGTTATAAACACCATCTTCCCTAACTTGTGATTGCTTTAATGCAACAACCACCCTTTCCCGCAGTGTTCCGAGAAACTGTCGGCGTTCTTCAGGTTTCGTTTCCTTTGAACCGTACATGCCTTGTTGTAAATAATCATCTAGATTTGGATTTGACATAACATCTCTCCTTCCCTTCGATCACTCTTTACTACTATACTCTAATCTTTCAGGAAAAAACCTTTATTTACAAACTTTTGGAAGTCGATAAAAGAATCATGCTTAATTCTGATTATTTTTATTCATAAATATGCACAAAAGGCTTGTCTGCATCGGCGTCTCTAACAATGAGTGATTCGGCTCCGTTTACGGACGTAATACTAACTTGAACAGAAATATCGGATGAAAAATGGTCCATCACTTGTCCGGCAACAAATTGTGTGAATCCAATTACTTCTGCTTTCCCATACAATTGGATTGGTATTTCGATATTTAAGTTTTGCAATTTATTGTTTACATAAAAGGCTCTGCCAATTACTCCATTAAAATTCGGGAAGTATTCTTCAATATCTTGTTTAAAATAGGAAAATGGATCTTCATCAGATTTATACTTACTATCACCATTTGGGAATAGCACATATTGTTCATTAATTTTTTCCCAATCTCCCAAACTGCTGCTTCCTTTTGCTGCTGATGCATAAGCAATAAAATTGCCGGGAACAACAGAGGACGTTTCTTTTTGTTCAAACAAGGCTATCGTTATTGGAACAGTCCCTAATCCTTGCATTTTTCTAAGCCTTTTTATAACTTCTGAGGCAATTTTTTTTCCTTCACTTTCTAACTTTGCTTGACTGATATCGGATTTAAATACAGCACCACCTTTTTCTTTCTGGTAATAATAAACCGAATTTAAAGCCAATCCAATTGTTACGCCACCTAGTGTGACCGTTTTTGATTTTTTGTTCTTAATTAAATAATCATGTTCTAAAACATGAGCTAAATAAATCGGCTCCATTTGTCCGCTTTGTGCCATAGACAGCCCTTCATCCGATGGATTTAACCCAATATTATTACTTGCAGATACATCCTTTTCCCCTAGTTGTTGTTTTGTAAATTTCCTATTCAACCAACTTGAAACAACTTCCTTCGTTAAATATTGTCCTTCTTGAAAGTAATATTCATTTGGATCAAATGTATTCTGTGCTACACGCATTAATCCGGTTTCAAATTCGCTTATATCATATCGGGTATTTAAGTTATTTACGACTAGGCCTCTTGCCGCTGACGATTTAAAAGGCAATTTCATACTATAATAATCATCTGATATTTTATATTTTGGCAAAATAGCCGTCTCTGTTGTACTATCATTTGTTTTTGTTTTCACTTCTTCTTCCTTTTGAAAGCTCGGTGCACAAGCTGATAAAAAAAGAACAAGACATATGATCAACATGAATCGCTTTTTCATTCTTACAACACACCTTTAACCTTTAATTCTTCGACAAGCTTTTCCTCATCCCAAATCTCAATTTCTAATTGCTCTGCCTTCGTAAGTTTGCTTCCTGCATCTTCACCAGCTATTACTATATCTGTTTTTTTGCTGACGCTTCCCGTAATTTTACCGCCTAATCGTTCTATTTTTTCTTTCGCTTCATTACGTGAAAGCTGCTCTAGTTTACCTGTTAAAACAATCGTTTTTCCAGCAAATATACTATCTGTATTTTCAGCTTGTACTGGTTTCGGTCCAGTATACGTCATATTAACCCCAGCAGTCTGAAGTTCATCTATAAGGGCTTTTACTTCCTCTTGTTCAAAAAAAGTTACGATAGAATCTGCCATTTTTTCGCCGATTTCATTGATTGCCGTTAATTCTTCCTTTGTTGCTTTTGACAGCATCTCTATGCTATTAAATTCCATTGCTATCGTTTTTGCTGCTTTTGCCCCTACATGGCGAATGCCTAGGCCGAATAATAGCCTTTCAAGAGAATTTTCTTTAGACGCTTTAATCGCATTTAATAAGTTGGTAACAGATTTATCGCCCATTCTTTCTAATTGAATCAGCTGTTCATATGTCAAGGCATACAAATCTGCAACATCTTCAATTAACTTTTCTGTGAACAGCTGGCTAATCACACGTTCCCCTAATCCATCTATATTCATCGCATTTCGAGAAACAAAATGGATCAGCCCTTCTCTTATTTGGGCAGGGCATTTAGGATTGATGCATCGTAATGCTACTTCGCCTTCAATTCGGACGAGATCACTTTCACATTCCGGGCAATGTGTTGGCATAAGAAAATCTTCCTCATCCCCTGTTCTTCTTTCTACAAGAACATTCACTACTTCTGGGATAATATCGCCAGCTTTTTTTACTACTACACTATCCCCGATTTTAATGTCTTTTTCTCTAATAAGGTCTTCATTATGAAGGGATGCCCTTCTTACCGTTGTTCCCGCTACCTTTACTGGTTCTAACAATGCAGTTGGTGTAATAACCCCAGTTCTGCCGACAGTAAGCTCAATGTCCAACAGTTTAGTTACGACTTCTTCTGCCGGAAATTTGTACGCTATTGCCCATCTTGGACTTTTTGCCGTTGTACCTAAGCTGTTTTGATGCTCTAAACGATCTACTTTAATTACTATTCCATCAATTTCATAAGCCAAATGAGGACGCTTTTCCTGCCAGCCATCCACAAAGGCTAAAACTTCTTCGATTGTAGGGCATTTTTTTCTTTCTTTATTTGTCTTAAACCCTACTTCATCTAATAAATCTAATCCTTCACTATGTGATTGAATTCCTGTTTCGCCTACATCACCAATACCATATACGAAAATATCTAAATTACGAGATGCCGCAATTTTAGGATCTAATTGCCTTAAGGATCCAGCAGCAGCATTCCGTGGGTTCGCAAAAGGCTCTTCTTCCTTTTCTTCTCTTGCTTTATTTAAGGCGATAAAGGATTTTTTCGGCATAAATGCTTCCCCGCGAACTTCGATGCTAACAGGCTGCTTCAGTCTTAACGGAATAGAACGAATCGTTTTAAGATTGGCGGTAATATCTTCACCTGTGGTTCCATCTCCTCTTGTTGCTCCTTGCTCAAACAAACCATCTTCATAACGCAAAGAAACAGCCAGCCCATCTATCTTCAATTCACATACATATGTGAAGTCATCGCCAATTGCTTGACGTATTTTTCTGTCAAAATCACGTAAATCGGCTTCATTAAATGCATTGCCTAAACTTAGCATTGGCTTTTGGTGCTGTACCTTAGAAAACATGTCTAAAATTTCTCCACCTACGCGCTGCGATGGGGAGTCCATCGTTTTTAGCGCCGGAAATTCCTGTTCTAAGTGAACTAGCTCTTTTAATAAAGCATCATACTCTGCATCAGGAACAGAAGGATTATCGAGAACGTGGTATTCATAATTATATTGGTTTAATAAATTATGCAGTTCTTTTACTCTTTTTTCTGCTGTTTTTGCATCCATTATTCTATTCCTTTCTTTTCATATATAAGTGAGTGTTCAAAAAGGCGGACAATAAGAAAAGCGCAGGCGCCTTGCTCAGCCCCGAAGAAAAATGTTCTCTTGACTCAAAAAGTGTTTTTTACTTTTAGAGGCAAGAGGTTATCTTTCACAGGGGCTAGGCGCCGGAGCCAGACACTAAACTAGGTTTAAAATTTTCTTTCTTATTCTTTTAAGAAAAAGAGGCTCTCCGAACTTTTTGAACACTCCCTGTTATGCTTTCTGAATCGGCGCAAACTTAGCCAACAATCTTTTAATTCCTACAGGACTAGGGAAGGCAATATCCAGTTCTTTTGAATCTCCTTCTCCTTTGACACTAACAACTGTTCCAACACCCCATTTTCCGTGAGCTGCTTTGTCGCCAACACTCCAATTGATGCCTTCTCCACCAGTGGTTGTTGCTGCAGGACGAATAACCGCTTTCCGCACCCCTTGTTGGGCTGGACGTGAGAACAGATTGCTTGTTGATTGCGCACTGTTTCTTCTTTGCGGCATTAGACCATCAAGCAATTCCTCTGGTATCTCCTTTATAAATCTAGAAGGAGGATTCATATTTGTTCTGCCAAAAAGGGTTCTCATTTGCGCATTTGTTAAGTATAAATGCTTTTCTGCTCTTGTGATCCCCACATACGCAAGCCGCCTTTCTTCTTCCATTTCTACTTCCTCAACAAGAGAGCGAGAATGTGGAAATACGCCTTCTTCCATTCCAATTAAAAAAACAACTGGGAACTCTAATCCTTTTGCTGAATGAAGTGTCATCAACACAACAGAATCTGCTTGATTTCCATCTTCATCTAATTTATCAATATCAGCAACAAGTGCTAAATCGGTTAAAAATGCGATTAACGATTTATCGTCATTAGAATCTTCAAAGTTTTTGGTTACCGACATAAATTCTTCGATATTTTCTAAGCGGCTTTGTGCTTCAATTGATTTTTCCGCTTTTAACATCTCGATATAGCCTGACTTCTCTATTACTTCTTCCACTAGTTCCGTTACTGATAAATATTCCTGCATGTCACTGTAATTGCGGATTAAATTGCGAAATTCTGTTGCAGCTTTTGTGATTTTAGGACTTAGACCAATCAGTTCCACTGCATCTAACGCTTGATACATGGACATATCATGCATCGCTGCAAAGTTGGCAATTTTATCAATCGAAGTCGAACCAATTCCTCTTTTCGGAACATTAATAACCCGCTGCAGGCTGATGTCATCATCCGGATTCGCAATTAATCGCAAGTAAGCTAATGTATCTTTAATTTCTTTTCTATCGTAGAACTTTATTCCTCCAACAATTGAATACTCAATATTGGATTTCAAAAGCATTTCCTCCATCACACGGGATTGTGCATTTGTTCGATAAAGGATGGCGATATCAGACAGGTTTAACGATGTTTCTCTTCTTACTTCTTGTATTTTCCCAATCACAAATTGTGCTTCACCTTGTTCACTGTCTGCACGGTAATAATAAATTTTATTTCCTTGTTCATTTTCCGTCCAAAGATTTTTTTCCTTGCGTCCAGCATTATTTTCAATTACCTTATTTGCTGCTTGCAGAATTGTTTTAGTGGAGCGGTAATTTTGTTCTAACATAACGACCTTTGCATTAGGATAGTCTTTCTCAAATGAAAGGATATTGGTAATATCAGCTCCACGCCAACGGTAGATGGATTGATCAGAGTCACCAACTACACAAAGATTACGAAACCTGCTTGCTAATTGTTTTACTAAAAAATACTGGGATTTATTGGTATCCTGATACTCATCCACGTGAATGTATTGAAACTTGCGTTGATAATATTCTAAAACTTCAGGTACTCTTTGAAATAGATGAATCGTTTGCATAATAAGATCATCAAAGTCTAGTGCCTGATTTTTGCGCAGACGTTTTTGATATTCTGTATACACATCACTTACTATTTGAGAAAAATAATCCCCTGCCGTCTTCGCAAATTCTTCTGGCGTCACCAGTTCATTTTTCGCAGAACTGATGCTTGCCAAAATTGCTCGTGGATCATTTTTCTTCGGGTCAATATTTCGATCTTTTAAAATACCTTTTACAACGGATTGCTGATCGGTTGTATCTAAAATAGTAAAATTGCGATTATAGCCGATCCGATCAATATCTTTTCTTAAAATTCTTACACACATCGAGTGAAAAGTGGATATCCAAATGTCCTCACTTGCTCCCCCTAATACTGTCGCAATCCTTTGTCTCATTTCTTTTGCGGCTTTGTTTGTAAAAGTAATCGCTAAAATATTATAAGGATTTATTCCTTTTTCCACCATCAAATAAGCAATCCTCTGTGTTAATACTCTCGTTTTTCCACTTCCCGCACCTGCCATAATCAACAATGGTCCGTCTGTTGATTTTACAGCAGCTTCTTGTTCGGGATTTAAACCATTTAATATTTTATCTGTTAAAAATTTCATTCCTTCACCACCATAAGAACATATATTCTATTTTAATCTTTTCTTCCCCTTCATTCAACGCTTTCCATTTTAATTTGAACCGTTTGCAGAGCAGCCTTTATATCTTCATAAATAATATTGCCAACTACCACGACATCCGCATGTTCTGCCATTTTTTTTGCATCTTCCAAGCTTTGAATGCCTCCTCCATAAAAGAGGGTAGTATTCTTTAAACTTTTTTTCGCAGCCTTCACTATATTAGGATCACCCTGTGTTCCGCTATATTCTAAATAAAAAATAGGCAAATGGAACATCTTTTCTGCCATCATGGCGAATGCTGCAACATCTTCTTCTGATAAATCAGCATTTGCATTGGTTAATGCTGCTGCTTTGCAGTCTTTATTTAAAATACAATAGCCTTGTACTAATATTTCATCCCAGTTCATTATTTCTCCATATTCTTTTACTGCTTCGTGATGCAACCCTGTCACCCATCTTGTATCAGGGCTATTCAAAACAGTTGGAATAAAGTACAGATCAAATCCTGGTGTAACAGATTCTATTGTAGAAACCTCCAGCACACAAGGCACCGTATATCGACGGATGCGCGACATAAGACTCAACACATTTTCTAAAGTAATTCCGTCCGTCCCTCCAACGATGATTGCATCTGTACCGGATTCACAAATTTCCTCTAAATTTTCCTCTGATATTTCTTTATTAGGATCTAACTTAAAAACGTGACGCCACTCACGAACATTATACATGCATACTTCCTCCATTCTAACAGTCCATTCCATCATTATAGCATTTGTAATAACTTCTAAAAAGAAATCATAAAGGTTATTTGGATGTAAATATTTGCTGGAAATAAGAAGGCGAAAAGCTAGTAATTCTACAAAAATAATCGTCAAGCTTTCACTTAATTAGGACGTTTTATTCAAACAAAGGTTTCATTTTATAAGGCTGTTTTCGTAAAGAATGTTGCTTTTAATCCCGCAGCCTGAATACACTTCGCTTTCCGTGGGCGAGCGTCGAGCCTCCTCGTCGCATACGCTCTGCTTAAGTCTCGTCTTTCTCGCATTCCCACAGGAGTCTACGTGTATTCAGTCTGCTGAGTACTTCTTCTCCCATTTTTTTGCGTAAAAAACAACAAACTTTGAGAAAACAGCCTTTTATAATTATCTAATATAGTCACTTCCTTTTCCTAACCAACAAAAAAAGCAGGCTGCATTTTGCCTACTTTTCTTCCATTTTATTCTGTTGGATTTTCTTCTTTTTTAATTCTTTCTAAAGCCATTTCGTATGCGTCATTGCCATAATTTAAACATCTTTTCACACGTGAAATAGTTGCTGTGCTGGCACCTGTTTCTTTTTCAATCGTATGATATGTATTGCCTTCTCTTAACATTCTTGCCACTTCCAGTCGTTGTGACAATGACTGAATTTCATTTATTGTACATAAGTCATCAAAAAATTGATAACATTCTTCTAAATTTTCCAAAGAAAGAATGGAATGAAATAATTGATCCAATTCTTTCCCCCTTAATTTATCAATTTGCATGTTTTCATACCTCCATAAAAATTCACTTAAGTTTTATCATTTCAAAGAAACGGCTGCATTTATTCCAGGATTAGAAGGTATAATGTCTATCCATGTCTTCCCAGGTACAAGGCCTGACTGCTTATCATGTTCAACCGGAAGTATTCGACCATTTATATTCTTCCATTCAACTTCCCGCCACTTGCCTTTTTGCAATAAATAGCCTTTCCCACCTGATTTAAGATCAATTTCTCTTCTTCCTTTACTGTCAACAATAGAATGTTTAGCCTCTACAATAAAAACATTATCTACTGCGACAGGCTCATTTGTATTATAATCAACTGTTTGTTGACCGTTTGAAAAACGCAAGTATTTTTGTAAGCTGCTGTCATATTTAAATTCGGAATTAAATTGAACATTAGAGCCAAATTTAACATCGACTGTATTGTTTGTTTCTCCAGCTATTTTTTCTATATCCGAATCTTTTAAAAAAGCGAGAGATCTTGGCGGTTCGTCCATTTTATACTTTTTCATCGCCGCACCCTTTAATATATTGCTATAGCTAATATAAGAATTATGGGGAGCCACTCTGTTTGAAGCTCTTTTAAAAAGAGTGCCATCATATTGCATACCATTTAAATTATCAATATATTCTTTCGTTAAAAGCTTTTTTGCTTCCGGACTGTACCCATGAGCAATGTATAAAGTATTATATGCCTTTGCAAGGTGTATATAATACTCCCTCGAACTTCGAATTGGTCCGATTGTTTCTGGTATTTCACTTTGAAATATCGCAAGAAATCTTGTAATATCTCCTTCTGCTAGTACTTCATACACAACATCTGCTTTTGATAAACCTGATTGTGGTCTCCCAGCAGGATGATTATTAATCATTACTCCTATTGCTCTATCCGTACTTTTTTCCTTACTAACCAAACCTGTCAGCGGATATGTATATGCCAGCTCCTTAACCTCTTTGTCATCCTTTGCGGCAATACCGGTTTGATTATTTTCATTATGTTTGTTAACCTCTTCCGCCTCTTTACTGCATGCAGTTAGCAATATTATAAGCAAAAGAAAAATACAGATCTTTTTCATAGAACCTCCTAATAAGAAAAGCGCAAGCGCCTTGCTCAGCGCTGGAGCTAGACACTCATCTAAAGTTCAAAAATTTTTACTTTCTTACCTATTGAAATCCTTGTTTTTTGTAGAAGCGAAGCATTTTTATTATCTATTCACTTTGATATAAAATGATATCATTTTACTTTTTGTCATAATTTCCTATAACTATCGGAATATCCATCATATAGAAGTAGACTCTTTTATATTTTAACGCATTATCGCTGGAAAGAGTACATTTTTATTCATCACATCAAATAATCCTTTTTGCGTTATTCTTATATATGGCAAATGAGTAGAAGAAAAGAAAACTAATGTGTACATAGGATCCTCAAATGGAAAACCATTTTCCTTTATTATTTGTATCAATTCCTTTTCTTTTTTGATTAAGTCCTGAATGGGCATATCTGCCATCATCCCCTTCAAGGGAAGAGAAATTTCTAGAATGAGTTTGCCATCCTTAAATAACACGATTCCGCCGCCTAATTCTTTTAACCTATTAAAGGCTTTTATCATATCATCCTGCTTTTTTCCTAATAATATAATATCCCCATCTCCGGTATAAGAGCTGGCAAGGCCGTCTATCTCTTTTGTAAACCCTTTTAAAAACGTATTAATTCTCCACTTTCCTCTCCTGTCTAACAGCATAAAAAAACATTCATCATGGTCTTTAGATAATGTATCTCCTACAACATTTAAAGAAATAGAATACGGCTTTGTGATGACAGAATTTTCTAATTTAATTCCAAATGCCATAAAAAACTCCATATCATGCGGGCTCAAATTCCAATCTAAATCTAATGGACATAAATTATATTCATGCCAATTGATAGATGGAAAAGCATTTTTGATTTCTTTACCCTCTTTTTTGACCCATACACCTTTTGCCATTACTGACACTGGAGTTGGGTTATTTTTAGATGATAAAAAATTAATATTGGCTACTCTCCCTGTTGCTATGTTTCCATGCAAATGCTCTATATGATAGTATTTGGCGATATTGATCGTAGCCATATTATAAGCATCTATTAATGGCACCCCTTGATTAATAGCTATGTGTATTAAGTGATCAATATGTCCTTGTTCATAAAAATAAGAAGGCGATCCATCTGTCGTTAACATAAATTTATCATACTGATTAATTCCTAATGCTTGAATTTCTTGTAAAAGTTTAGGCAAATCCGGGCGAATTGATGAATATCGTAATGTCACCATATACCCTTGAAGCAGGCGGTCTAAAACTTCTGTTCCTGTCATTGCTTCATGGTCCGCATCCACTCCAAGCAGCATTAATTTTGCCAGTGTTTTTTCCGAAGCTCCTGGAAAATGTCCTTCTATTTGTTTGCGCATTCTTTTTGTTTCTTGCATCCAATGCAGAATCATATCATCACCGTCTAACAGCTTCGGCCACGCAGTCAATTCTCCACCTTGAAGAACGTTATCATGATTTAACCAGCTTTTTATATCACTATGAGAAAAAACCGTATCTTCGTCCTTTAATTCCGTTTGTGCATCATATCTGCACCACCAATAGATGGAGGAAGGAATATCTCTCATAAACCGCAAAAAGGAAAACGCTTTCTTTTTGTTTATCTGCATAGCTAAAACTAAATTATCATTAATAAGTGTTGTTGTTCCATATTGTGATGTATATTGTGCAAGCGTTAGGGGATTATAAATTTGAAAAGGATGTGCATGTGGTTCTATATATCCTGGTACAAGCAGTTCTGATGTGCAATCAATTATTTCACAATCATGAATATAATTTGGCATTTCTTTTCCAACATAAACAATGCGGTCTTGATAAATCCAAATATTAGCTTGCATCCATTTCCGTAATATTTGATTTAAATAGGTTGCATTTTGAAGGACCATTGTTGGAGATATTTCACCATTTAAAACATCAACATGATCACGCAGCTCTTTGTTTTTCCAACGGTATCGTTGATTGAACATTTTGTTTCGCCTCCCTTTTTCCATTCGCCCTATTATTCACGGAAATATTTTCATATATTAACTTTATATAGGTATCATCAATGAAAATGTTTACAATATTATTATTTTATCATATCGCTTTTTCATAACTATTACCACTTTGTTAATTTTATGTATACAGGAGGAAACATTTTATGAACCCAAAACAGAATATTAGCTTAATTAATGCACTGATTCGCATCACTTTCGGATTTACTTTTTTAGCATGGAGCACTGCCAAACTAGCAAGACGTGAATACAAACAATCTTATCTTTTAATCATGCTGCTTGCTGCCATGAAAATAGCAGAAGGAATTGTTCGCTTCTGTCCTGTTACTGCCTTATATAATAATAAAAACGATGTTTTTCCTATAAAACAAAGCAATCAACAAAAACAAGCAAACAAAAAAGATCATGTAAATACTTCTTCAAAAGAAGTAGCTGAAATAATGGAAGAATTTAATCCATCGACTGTTTTTTCTCCGGATGACATGAAATAAGAAAAGCGGAAGCGCCTTGTTCAGCCCCGAAGAAAAATGTTCTCTTGGCTCAAAAAGTGTTTTTTACTTTTAGAGACAAGAGGTTATCTTTCACAGGGGCTAGGGGCTAGGCGCTAAAGCTAGACACCCGTCAAACTCCAGAATGCTTTCTTACCTAATAAAATAAGGGACAGATTTCTACAGTAATTTGTAAAAATCTGTCCCTTTTGGTTTTATTCTTTAATAGCCTTAAACCCGATGTCATGACGATAAAATACGCCATCACTCTCTAATTTATTATCTAATTCTTTATACACTTTTGTTTGTGCCTCTTTTAATGTAGTGCTTTTGGCTGCAACAAGCAATACTCGGCCACCATCTGTAACAAAATCTCCCTGATCATTTGTACTCGTTCCAGCATGAAAAATAGACACATCTTCCATTTTGTCGAGTCCTTTTATGACCGCACCTTTTTCATAGTCGCCAGGGTATCCTTTTGATGCAATGACAACCCCTAACATATCTTCGTCGTACCACTCAATTGTTGGCACTTCTCCTGCTAAAACGGCCAATAGCACTTCTACCAAGTCAGATTTCATTCTCGGTAATACAACTTGTGTTTCAGGATCTCCAAGTCGTGCATTAAATTCAATTACTTTTGGCCCTTGAGCCGTTGCGATTAAACCTGCATATAATATACCGGTAAAATTTCTTCCTTCTTGTGCAAGTGCTTTTGCAGTCGGTTTAACAATCGTTTCTAATGCTGTTTGTACAACACTTTCCGGAATGTGTGGAACAGGTGAATAAGCTCCCATCCCCCCTGTATTTGGGCCTTTGTCTCCATCATAAGCACGTTTATGATCTTGAGCAATTTCAAGTGGAATAACCGTTTCGCCGTTCACAAAGGACATTAAGGAGAATTCCTCACCAGCTAGAAATTCTTCGATAACAACCGTTGCAGATGCACTACCAAATTTTTCGTCCAGCAGCATTTCTTCAATACTAGCTAAAGCTTCTTCCATTGTCATTGCAACTGTTACACCTTTTCCAGCAGCTAAACCGTCTGCTTTAATAACAATAGGTGCACCTTTTTCTTCAATATAAGCTTTTGCTTCTTCATAGTTTGAAAAAGTAGCATATTCACCAGTAGGAATTTCATACTTCTTCATAATATCTTTCGCAAAAGACTTGCTTCCTTCGATTTCAGCTGCTTTCTGCTTTGGACCAAACACTTTTAAACCAGCTTCTTCAAACTTATCTACTACACCAGCAAGCAAAGGAACTTCCGGACCAACAATAGTTAAATCAATTTTGTTTGTTAATGCAAAATCGACTAGTTTTTCTACATCTGTTTCTTTGATTTGAATACGCTCTGCTACATCCGTCATCCCAACATTTCCAGGTGCAACAAAAACAGTGTCTACTTTATCGCTTTCCTTCACCTTTGTACAAATGGTATGCTCTCTTCCGCCGCGCCCAATTACGAGTATCTTCATTTTTGTCTCCATCCTCCAGCTAAAGGTTTAATGTTTGAAATGTCTTACTCCAGTTAAGACCATCGCAATTCCATATTCATTCGCTTTTTTAATGGAATCTTCATCTCTTATACTTCCACCTGTTTGAATAATTGCCGTAATTCCTGCTTTAGCAGCTGCTTCTACCGTATCATCCATTGGGAAAAATGCATCAGATGCTAATACTGCGCCAACACTTTTTTCACCAGCTTGCTCTAGTGCAATTTTTGCAGCTCCTACACGATTCATTTGACCAGCACCAATACCAAGCGTCATTTCTTTATCATTTACCACTATTGCATTGGATTTTACATGCTTAACGACTTTCCATCCGAATTTTAATGCTTCCCACTCTTCTTCAGTCGGCTGCTTTTCCGTAGGAATCGAAATAGTCGCATCATCCAACGTATAACGATCGAAGTCCTGTGTTAATAATCCGCCTTCAATTGAAGTAAACTTCATCTCTTTTTTATTTTCACCAGCAAATGGAATTGTTAATAAACGTAAATTCTTTTTCCCTTGTAAAATCGTCAATGCTTCTTCTGAATAAGATGGAGCGATGATAATCTCTAAGAAAATTTCACGAAGTTTTTCAGCTGTTTGTGCATCCACTTCTCTATTAAGGGCAATGATACCGCCAAAAATAGATACTGGATCTGCTTCAAACGCTTTTGAGAAAGCAGTAAAGATATCCTCTCCTGTTCCTACACCACACGGATTGCTGTGTTTAACAGCAACTGCTGCAGGCTCACTAAATTCTTTTACAATTTGAATTGCTGCATCTGCATCATTAATATTGTTATAAGATAGCTCTTTTCCGTGCAATTGTGTTGCATTGGCAATTGAGAAGTCAGATCCTAATGGTCTTCTGTAAAATGCCGCACTTTGATGTGGATTTTCGCCATAGCGTAAAGATTGCTTTAATTCATAAGTAACGGTTAATTTTTCAGGCGTTTCTTCTTCTGTAAGTTCCGTCATATATTGAGCGATCATTGCATCATAAGAAGCAGTATGACGGAATACTTTTGCAGCAAGTCTGCGTCTTGTTTCAAAGTTTACGTCACCTGTTTGCTTTAACTCATCTATAACGGTTGCATAATCAACCGGATCTACTACAACTGTTACATACTGATGGTTTTTAGCAGATGCACGCAGCATTGTTGGTCCACCAATATCAATATTTTCAATAGCATCTTCTACTGTTACATCTTGTTTTGCAATCGTTTGTTGGAATGGATAAAGGTTCACACAAACAATTTGAATAGGATCAATCTTATGCTCTTTTAACTGCTCCTGATGACCAGGTTCGTCAAATTTCGCAAGCAAGCCTCCATGAATATATGGATTAAGTGTTTTTACTCTTCCTTCTAAAATCTCTGGAAACCCTGTTACATCACTAACACTTAATACAGGAATACCGCTGTCTTGTATAGCCTTTTTAGTTCCACCTGTTGAAATTAATTCATATCCTAGATCATGCAGTTCTTTTGCAAAATCCGTAATTCCAGTTTTATCTGATACACTAATTAACGCCCTTTTTTTCATGTGCTTTTACCCTCCAATTAATATGTAGACAACCTGCTGCATTTTTTATTATTTTGTTTCAAGCAATGTTTTAATAACTTGTGGATAAAGTTTATGCTCTAATGCATGAATCTTTGTTTGCAAGCTTTCATTTGTTTCATTTTCTTCAACCATTACTTCCTGCTGAGCAATAGCTGGCCCCGTATCCATTCCTTCATCCACATAATGAACGGTTATTCCCGTTTTTTCTACTCCTGCTTCTAATGCTTGTCCGATAGCATCTTTACCAGGGAATAGCGGCAGTAAAGAAGGATGAATATTAATAATCTTCTGTGGATATGCCTGTAAAAGCGTATCACCGATTAATCGCATATAACCTGCAAGAATAATAAGTTCTACCTTCTTTGCTTTTAATTCTTTTAAGATTTCTTGTTCATATTCCGCTTTACTTTGAAATTCTTTTGCAGAGAAAACATAGGAAGGAATTTGATGTTTTTCTGCACGCTCCAACACGTAAGCCCCTGGTTTATCACATACTAATAAGCTTATATTAGCTTGGATTTCCTTGCTTTCAACGGCATCAACTATTGCCTGAAAATTCGATCCGCTGCCTGATGCAAAAATAGCAATATTTTTCATTTCTATTCCTCCACTATTTCAAGACGATGTTTATTTCACCATCTGCCGTTACCTTTCCAAGTGTATAAGCTTTTTCACCAATACTTGCAAAATGGCTAAGCACTTCTTCTGCAATATTAGAATCCACAGCCAAAACCATGCCTGTTCCCATATTAAATATATTGTACATTTCTTTGCGATTCAGCTTTCCGATAGACTCCATCAATTGAAATACTGCCGGCACTTCCCAATTGCTCTCATGAAGTTCCATTCCTAATCCCTCTGGAAGCATACGTGGAATATTTTCAATAAAACCGCCTCCTGTAATATGTGCAAGACCTTTTATTTCGAATTGTTTTAGTACAGACAACACTGACTTCACATATATTTTAGTTGGCTTAATCAACTCTTCTCCAAGCGTGCAGCCTAACTCCTCAACATAGTCCGTTAATGACATTTTTGCTTCTTCCAAAAACAGTTTTCTTACTAGTGAATAACCGTTGCTGTGAATACCGCTTGAAGCAAGACCAATTAACACATCTCCTGCTTTAATCTTTTCCCCTGTAATAAGGTTTTCCTTTTCACAAGCACCAACTGCAAATCCTGCTAAATCATACTCTTCTTCACTATACATTCCTGGCATTTCTGCAGTTTCTCCGCCTACTAATGCACAGCCTGCCTGCTCACAGCCATCTGCTATTCCTTTTACAATTGCTTCAATCTTTGCCGGCTCTGCTTTTCCACAAGCGATATAATCAAGGAAATAGATTGGTTCTGCTCCTTGCACGACAATATCATTAACACACATTGCTACAGCATCAATGCCTATCGTATCATGTTGATCTAACATAAAAGCAAGCATAAGCTTCGTTCCAACACCATCTGTTCCTGAAACTAATACAGGATTTTTTAAATTTAATACAGATAAATCAAACATTCCTCCGAATCCACCAAGTCCGCCTAATACACCTGGTCTCATCGTTTTCTTTACATGTTTTTTCATTCTTGTAACAGCTTCATATCCTGCTTCAATATTTACTCCTGCTTGTTTATAAGCTTCAGCCATTGTTTTTCCTCCTATAGTATATCTTCGCATTTCACTCTCACTTAATTAGAAATATAAGTTAAAATTTAATGATATACTTTACTCTTAATAATAGTTCTATACGATAAGGTCTTTTTCAAAAGAAAAGCGACATACTAACATGCCGCTTTTTCTTTTTTATAAAATGGTTCGTGTATTCTGCACTGTCAATTAACAGAGAGAATCTGCTCATCTGGATTACACTTTTTCCGTTGGATGTACAGTTGATGGATATATTTCCGTTGGGTACTTACCTGTAAAACAAGCTAAACAATGCCCTTTCGTCTCTCCATCATCTGTTCCGCCGATTGCATCAATCATTCCTTCTGTACTTAAGAAGGTTAAAGAATCTGCTCCAATTAATTCACGAAGTTCTTCTACAGCATATTTGGAAGCAATTAATTCTTCTTTTGTTGATGTATCAATTCCATAGAAACAAGGGTTTTTAATAGGAGGAGAACTGATTAAAACATGTACTTCCGTTGCTCCTGCTTCCCTTAGCATCGTGACAATACGTTTACTTGTAGTCCCACGAACAATCGAATCATCCACCATAATCACTCGTTTTCCCTCGACAACGCCACGAACAGGAGAAAGCTTCATCTTTACCCCTTGCTCCCTTAATGATTGGGATGGTTGAATGAATGTACGGCCAACATAACGATTTTTAATTAACCCTAATTCATAAGGAATGCCAGTTGCTTCCGCATACCCAATTGCTGCAGAAATACTCGAGTCAGGTACCCCTGTTACCACATCTGCTTCAATCGGTGCTTCAACAGCTAATCTTTTTCCAAGATTTTTACGGGCTGTATGAACATTTATGCCATTAATATTGCTGTCCGGTCTTGAAAAATAAACGTATTCCATTGCACACATCGCAGGATTAGATGCAACAGAAAACATTTCAGAGCGGAAGCCATTATCATCAATAATTAATAACTCGCCTGGTAAAACGTCGCGAATAAATTCAGCACCGACTACGTCAAATGCACATGTTTCCGATGCTACCACATAAGCATCCCCTAATTTTCCTAAAGAAAGTGGTCTCATGCCGTTTGGATCTAATGCAACCATTAATTCCGTTTCTGTCATGATTAAAAATGCATAGGCTCCTTTAATCATCGATAAGGCATTTTTTACACGTTCATTAAAATCAGAGAAACCGCCTCTTCTTATTAAATGTGCAACAACCTCTGTATCAGAACTTGTTTGAAAAATACTTCCTTGTGCTTCTAGCTGACTTTTTAATGCAGTAGCATTTACTAAGTTTCCATTGTGCGCAAGCGCCATGCTACCGCTTTGAAAGTGGAAAAGAAGCGGCTGGACATTTTCATATCCTCCACCGCCGGCAGTTGCATAACGAACATGACCGATAGCTGCTTTACCAGTCAATTCTTTCATTACATCCGGTGTAAAAATTTCAGCAACAAGGCCTTCGCCTTTCATTCCTTTTAATTTTTCTCCGTCTGTTGCAACGATGCCTGTACCTTCTTGGCCACGATGTTGTAAGCTGTGAAGTCCATAATAGGTAACTTGTGCAGCATCTCCATGCCCCCATACACCAAAAATTCCACATTCTTCATTTAAGCCTCTTATTTCAGCAAGCATGGAATTGCTCCTCTCCAGGCATTCTCTAATGATTCTACCTGTTCATTTATCAGAATATTTTCCCCCTGGCTAATGTTAAGAACGGCTGTGTCTGTTACTTCTCCAATCAATGCTGCTGGAACTAACTTTTCAAATGCTGCTTTGTTTTCTGGTTTAACGGTAATTAGGAAACGAGATTGAGACTCACTAAATAATGCAGAAACAGGGTTTCCAGTTGTGTCAATTTTAGCCCCTAATCCTTTAGACCCGATTAAACTTTCCGCTGCAGCAACAGCTAATCCACCTTCTGCTAAGTCATGAGCAGATGCTACAAGACCTGAACGGATTGCTTCTAACACAACAGCTTGATACGCTTTTTCTTTTTCTAAATCTAATTCTGGTGATTTACCTGTAATAGCACCATTTATTAATTTTTGAAGCTCACTTCCACCAAATTCATCTTTAGTTTCACCTAATAGATAAATCAAGTCACCAGCTTCTTTAAATTGTTGCGTAGTAATATGTTTAGTATCTTTTATTAAACCAACCATGCCAATTACTGGAGTTGGGTAAATAGCCGTTCCATTTGTTTCGTTGTATAAAGATACGTTTCCGCCGATTACTGGGGCATTTAGTGTTAAACAAGCTTCACTAATCCCTTCAGCTGCTTTTTCAATCTGCCAGAAAATCTCTGGTTTTTCTGGATTTCCAAAGTTTAAGTTATCTGTAATCGCTAATGGTTCTGCACCTGAACATACGATATTTCGAGCCGCCTCAGCAACTGCAATTTTCCCGCCAGTTTGCGGATCAAGATACAAATATCGAGCATTACAGTCAGTTGTCATAGCTAAAGCTTTTTGTGTACCGCGAATGCGGACAACTGCAGCATCTGAACCTGGTGATACAACTGTATTAGTACGTACCATATAGTCATATTGATCATAAACCCATTCTTTACTTGCAATTGTAGGTTGTTTTAATAGATTAATAAGTGTTTCGCTATAGTTTTCCACTGCAGGCACTGTATTTTCCATTGCTTGAAACTCACGGAAATACTGTGGCTCACTGGATGGCTTGTGATAAACTGGAGCATCTTCTGCCAGTGCATCTGCCGGTACGTTTGCAACGATATCTCCTTTATGCAGCAAACGAAGCATCTTATCATCTGTTACTTTTCCAATCGCAACTGCTTCTAGATCGTATTTATGGAAAAGATCTTTGATTTCTTGCTCTCTTCCTTTTTTCACAACGATCAACATGCGTTCTTGTGACTCTGATAACATCATTTCATATGCAGTCATCCCTGTTTCACGTTGCGGAACTAAGTCTAAGTTCATTTCAATTCCAGATCCAGCTTTACTAGCCATTTCTGCGCTAGAGCTTGCAAGACCTGCTGCTCCCATATCTTGTATTCCTACAAGTGCATCCGATTGAATTAATTCTAAACATGCTTCAAGCAATAGCTTTTCCATGAATGGATCGCCAACTTGAACTGCCGGGCGCTTTTCATCCGAGTTTTCAGTCAGCTCTTCTGAAGCGAATGTAGCACCATGAATTCCGTCACGGCCAGTTTTTGCTCCAACATACATAACCGTATTGCCAACACCATGTGCCTGCCCTTTTTTAATATCTTCATGATTAATTAAACCTACACACATCGCATTTACTAGTGGATTTCCAGCATAGGAGTTATCAAAAGCGATTTCGCCGCCAACCGTTGGAATACCGATACAGTTTCCATAGCCAGCAATCCCTGCTACTACCTCTTTAAAAAGATATTTCGTACGTGCATTATCTAATTCACCGAAACGTAAAGAGTTTAAAATCGCAATCGGTCTTGCACCCATGGAAAATACATCACGAATGATTCCGCCTACCCCTGTTGCAGCACCTTGATATGGCTCAATTGCAGATGGATGATTATGACTTTCAATTTTGAAAGCAACCGCTTGTCCATCGCCAATATCAACAATTCCTGCTCCTTCTCCAGGTCCTTGCAATACTTGAGGACCAGTTGTTGGAAACTTCTTTAATACCGGTTTTGAATTTTTATAGCTGCAGTGCTCAGACCACATAACGGAAAATAAACCCGTTTCTGTGTAATTAGGAAGACGTCCTAGAATTTTCTCCACCATCGCAAATTCTTCGTCCGTTACACCCATTTGTTTGTAAATTTGTTCTGTTTTAATTTGTTCTGGACTTGGCTCAAGCATTAATGACATTTGCTTCCCTCCACTGTTTTACGATTGATTGGAAAATCTTTAGACCATCTGCTCCGCCTAGAAGCTCATCTACAGCTCTTTCTGGGTGAGGCATCATGCCTAATACATTTCCTTTTTCATTTATAATACCGGCAATATCTTCTAAGCTGCCGTTTGGATTTTTCCCACTATATGTGAATACAATTTGATTATTTTTCTTTAAAGATGCTAATGTTTCTTCATCACAATAGTAATTTCCTTCTCCATGAGCAATCGGAATAGAAATAACTTCTTTTTCTTCATAGCTGGAAGAGAAGATCGTTTGGTTATTTACTACTTGTAATTCAACAGGTCGGCATATAAATTTCAAACTTTCATTTCTTCTCATTGCCCCTGGAAGCAAGCCTGCCTCTAACAAGATTTGAAAACCGTTGCATACTCCTAAAACTGGTTTACCTGCTTCAGCA
Source organism: Niallia yueguangensis (assembly GCF_052663115.1). NCBI lineage: Bacteria > Bacillati > Bacillota > Bacilli > Caryophanales > Bacillaceae > Niallia > Niallia yueguangensis. Next base: position 6,875 of record NZ_JBQTCX010000030.1, on the reverse strand, counting down.
GCTTTTACAACCTCTTTCATGACGTTGCTGAATCGAGCAATTGCACCAGAACGCAAGTAGTCTCCATAAGAGAAACCGCCTGGCAGTAAAATTCCGTCATACTCATCCAAGCTTTCTGCGTCATGCCAAACGTATTCTACTTCTTCCCCTAATTCATCCTTAATTGCGTGGAACATGTCGACATCACAATTGGACCCTGGAAATACGACAACTGCGAATTTCACTGTGCAACAACCTCCTCAACCTCGTAGCTATAATCTTCAATTACTGTATTTGCTAATAAACGCTCGCACATTTCTTTTACTTGCTTATCAAGATCTTGATCTGATTTCTCAATCGTAAGCTCTAAATATTTACCGATGCGAACATCACTTACGTCATTATAGTTTAATGAATGCAATGAGCTTTTTACTGCGTTCCCTTGTGGATCTAATACACTTTCTCTTAATGTGATATATACTTTAACTTTATACATGCTGTTGTCCCCCTAATCTTGCTAAAATATTTTGATAAGCTTCTGTTAAATTTCCTAAATCGCGGCGAAAAACATCCTTGTCCAGTTTTTCATTTGTTTCTTTATCCCATAAACGGCATGTGTCAGGTGATATTTCATCTGCAAGCAAGATATCCCCGTTATTATTTTTCCCAAATTCTAATTTAAAATCAATTAGTTGAATGCCTAATTCAGAAAAGAATTCACTTAATACTGTATTAACTTCTAGTGCTTTCTTTTTCAATGTTTTTACTTCATCCACTGTGGCAAGCTTTAATTCTTCGATATGATCTTCCGTTATCAAAGGATCGCCAAGCTCATCGTCTTTGTAATAAAATTCTACCATTGGTTTTGATAATGGAAGACCTTCTTTTATTCCTAATCTTTTTGAAATACTGCCAGCTGCAACGTTACGTACAACTACCTCTAATGGAATAATCGTTACTTTTTCCACTAACTGCTCTGTTTCAGAAATTTTTTTAATAAAATGCGAATTTACTCCAAGTTCTTTTAACTTTAAGAACAATAAGCTGGTAATTTCATTGTTTAATCTGCCTTTACCAGTGATGCTTGCTTTTTTTTCGCCATTAAACGCAGTTGCAGCGTCTTTATATTCTAACCACACTACATTTTCATCATTTGTTTCATATACTCTTTTAGCTTTTCCTTCATACAATAAAGCTCTCTTTTCCATGTTAAGAGTCTCCTTATCAAAAAAATTAGGGATAAAACGAAAATCTATTAAACTTGCTTTTTAGAAGGGATCAGACCCCTGTTGAAGAGGGGCCTAACCATTCACTTCTTCTTAAAGACCAAGTCTTGTAAAAATCGTATCTACATGTTTAATGTGGAAATTGTAATCAAAACAATCATCGAGTTCTTCTTTTGTTAATTTAGATGAAATAACTTCATCGTTTTCAACAAGCTGACGGAAAGGAACTTGTTTCTCCCATGATTCCATTGTTCTTGGCTGAACCGTATCGTATGCTTCTTCTCTTGTTAAACCTTTATCAATTAATGTTAATAAAACACGTTGAGAATAGATTAGGCCTAATGTACGATCCATATTGCGCTTCATATTTTCTGGATATACCGTTAAATTCTTCACGATATTGCTGAAGCGGTTTAACATATAATTTAACGCGATTGTAGCGTCTGGAATAATAATACGTTCTGCTGATGAATGAGAAATATCTCTTTCATGCCATAACGGTACATTTTCATATGCAGTTAACATATAACCACGAATGACTCTAGCAAGACCAGTCATATTTTCAGAACCGATTGGGTTGCGTTTATGTGGCATAGCGGAAGATCCTTTTTGCCCTTTTGCAAAAAATTCTTCTACTTCGCGTGTTTCACTTTTTTGCAGTCCGCGGATTTCGACAGCAAATTTTTCAATTGATGTTCCAATTAACGCAAGTGTAGACATATAGTCTGCATGTCTGTCCCGTTGTAATGTTTGAGTAGAAATAGGAGCAGGCTTTAAGCCTAATTGCTCACATACATATTTTTCAACAAAAGGATCGATGTTTGCATACGTTCCAACAGCACCAGAAATTTTACCATATTCAATACCAGCAGCAGCTGCTTTAAATCTTTCTAAGTTGCGCTTCATTTCTTCATGCCATAATGCCAGCTTTAGACCAAATGTCGTCGGTTCTGCATGAACTCCATGAGTACGCCCCATCATTACGGTATATTTATGCTCTTGGGCTTTATTTTTTAATACTTCGATAAAGTTTTCAATATCTTTTAACAGTATTTCATTTGCCTGTCTAATTAAGTAGGACGTTGCTGTATCTACAACATCAGTAGAAGTTAGACCATAATGAACCCATTTTCTTTCTTCTCCAAGCGTTTCTGAAACCGCTCTTGTAAATGCAACCACATCATGTCTTGTGTCCAACTCAATTTCTTGAATGCGTTTAATATCAAAAGAAGCATTTTCGCGAATTTTTTTTACATCTTCTTCTGGAATTTCTCCAAGCTTTACCCATGCTTCACATGCAAGAATTTCTACTTCTAACCATGCTTGAAAGCGATTTTGTTCTGTCCAAATATTTCCCATTTCTGGTCTTGTGTAACGTTCAATCATCTTTTATCCTCCGATTTTTTCTGTCTGTACATTCCAAATGTTAGTATTCTCAATTTCATCTAAAGCAATCTCAACAGATGAACGAAGCAATGTAGCATGACCCATCTTTCTTTTTTCTTTCGGTTCTTCTTTCCCATATAAATGGATTTTCCAATCTTGAAGATCTGAAATTTTGTTGATAATTTGCTCTTGATGCTCACCTAGAATATTAACCATTACAGCAGGTCTTAATAATCTTGTACTAGCTAGCGGCCAATTACAGACTGCACGTATATGCTGTTCAAACTGAGAAGTTTCACAAGCCTCAATTGTATAATGTCCTGAATTATGTGGTCTTGGAGCTAATTCATTAATATAAATATCATCATTCGCTGCAAGAAACATTTCTACAGCCAATGTACCAACTAAATTCAAATGTTCAGCCAGCATAGTGGCTTTTTCAATTGCCTGTTCTTTTGCATAATCGCTAATTCTTGCTGGAACAATTGATTCATGTAAAATATTATTAATATGAATATTTTCACTTACTGGAAAAACAGTGCTTTCTCCTTTTCCACTTCTTGTTACAATAACAGAAATTTCTTTTTCAAAAGGAATCCATTTTTCTAATACACAAGGTCCATTATTTAAAAGGACTTCTGCTTCTGCTATTTGACTGCTGTCTGTTATGACAAATTGACCTTTTCCATCATAACCTCCACGAGCCGTTTTTAAAACAGCTGGATATCCTAATTCCTCTAAACCGGTTTTAATATCTGTGCTTTTTTCTATTATTTTAAACGGTGCAACCTTTACACCAGCTTGTTCTATTGCCTGCTTTTCTTTAATTCTATCTTGGGTTATTTCCAATAGTGTGGACCCTTGTGGCACATTTGCATTATTTTTAAGCCATTCTAATGCTTCCGCATCGATATTTTCGAATTCGTACGTGATGACGTCACTGATATTTGCCAGTTTCTGAATTCCAGAAATGCTGTTATATGCATCAACTATTTTAATATCTGCCACTTGACCACAAGGTGAGTCTTCCACTGGATCTAATACAGCAATGCGAAAGCCTTGCACTTTAGCTGCAAGTGCCATCATTCTTCCTAATTGTCCCCCGCCAATAATCCCGATCGTTTGACCTGGCAGAATCATTGTATTAGACAAGTTCATCACTACTTTCCATAACCTCTTTTTTTGTTTTTTCTCTCATAAGCGCAATTCTATCTGCTAATTCAGAATCTGTAGCACCAAGAATTTGAGCTGCAAGAATACCTGCATTTGTTGAACCAGCTTTGCCGATTGCTACCGTTGCAACTGGTACTCCTCCTGGCATTTGTACAATCGATAATAATGAATCCATGCCATTTAGAGCCTTTGACTGCACTGGTACACCGATAACTGGTAAGGTCGTTTTAGCAGCAACCATACCTGGCAAGTGAGCTGCTCCACCTGCTCCAGCAATAATAACTTTAATTCCTCTGCTTCTTGCTTCTTCTGCATATTCAAACATTAAATCAGGAGTGCGGTGTGCTGAAACTACTTTTTTTTCATAGCTTACTTCAAGCTGATCTAGTATGTCACACGCATGTTTCATTGTTTCCCAATCTGATTTACTGCCCATGATAACGCCAATTTGAGCGGTCATGTTTCCCCTCCTGATTCTTAATCGTTATTTCCATATAAAAAGCCCTATTCGGATTCTTCTACTATTTAGAGAGAAAGTATCCGTCCAGGGCTCATTCGATAGAAGAAATAGACAAACTACTCTTCTACTGGCATCATAAACTTTCCCTCATAGTCCAGCGATTTACGGTTGCCGGGTAGAAACTTATGGGCCATATTCCCATTATTATATGAGGGCTATTAAATTTGATTTTTTATTTTCTTTGCCTTAACACTATATCATATTAACAAGCATTTTTATACATTGTCAACTAGAAAAAATCGAACAATTATACATTATCAACTACTAATGTTCGGGATTTACCTCTAGTTTTTAATTGCTTCAAAAATGATTTTCCTTGATATAGGTTCATACGATGTTTGTCCATTTGTGATTTGCTCTTTAAAAATAGGTTTTTCAATTCTTTTAACCGGAGTATAGCCTTCTTTTTTCATCCGATCTATGCATTCCACAATTGTTTCATTTTCCTGCACTTCGAATTTCATTTTTTGCCCCATGAAATAATTTTCCTTTCCTTACACTCTTTACCCAAAACCCACCATGTATTGTTTTTGGTTCATAAACAATAATAAATGCTTTCGGATCAATTTCTTTAATTGTTTGATATAAGCGAAGCTCATATTTTCTTGGTGTTAAAATTTGCAAAGCCATTCTGTCACCTTCTAAGCCGTTTGCCTGCCAATTAGTAACACCATATCCTTGCTCCCTTAAAATTTTTGGTAAATTCTTGTCATATTCTTTTGTTATGACATTAGCTGTTATATATCCTAACGCGAGTTTTTCTTCTATCTTCATACCGACAATTACACCAATAGCATAACCAACTGCATATGCTATCAGGTTTTGTATTTCATCTAAGTTATCCAATACTAAACCTAATCCTATTACATAAATAACTACTTCTATCGCACTTAAAGCAGCTGCGAAATACCTTTGTCCTTTTAATGTTAATATCATTCTAATGGTAAAAAAAGAAACATATACAATATTAATAAGCAAAATTATTAGTACCATTGTTATACTGTTCGCTAACATAAAGTTCACTTCCTAAATAAATGTTTAATTCACATAACAGGCAGTAAGATCCGAAAACTCCCGATAAAAAGCTAACTACATACTTGATAACTTAATCTCCAACGAAACCACAAAATATGACCTTTTAAACATAATTCGAGGAACAAAAAACTACAATCACCACACGTTCAATAGATCTCAGGCAACCTTCTGCAATTGATAAAAAAAGCCTAACAGAAAGTACTTTTTCTACTGTTTACTTCTCCATCACCCAAACTTTTTTAGATCTTATTTAGATAGAAATAATTTCAAAACTACTTAATTTAAACTCATTTTATATCACATTGTTTATAATAGCTACCTTACTTTTATATTTACCTGTTTTATCAGAACTAAACAAAGAAAAATAATGTTTTAGGTTTATTTTTTCATTCTTTTTCACAAAATAATCGCTTTTTTTCTTCTGAAACTATCCTTGCTCAACTCTTGTTCTATATTCCTTTGGCAGGAAATATTTTCATTCCACAAAAAAGGTTATATATTAAGCTTTATATTATGTAAGATTTCTTAACATTTTTTTGTTATTTTGCAAAATACCCATTACGAAGTATGGAATGAAACGCTTAGTATGAAATAAGGTCAACTAATGATTAGGTGATGCACTTTCCATCTGATGGTTAGTTGAGTTTTACTGAAAATAGATTATATAGACGTTGAATAGTTGTTTCTTCTGGGGCGTTTACTGATAGTCTGCTCCTCTTATTTTTTTTCGCTTCTCTGTTTAGCCAATTAAATAGAGATAAAGAAAAATGTAGGCACGGCGATTCGATGTTAACTTATCATAAAGGTACTTGAGCTAGACACTCGCCTACTTTCAAAAATTTATAGTTTTTTATCTTTGAACAAGGCTGTTTACGTATAGATTGTTGCTTTAAGCACGCAGTCTGCATACACTTCGCTTTCCGTGGGCGAGCGTCGAGCCTCCTCGTCGCATACGCTCCTGTGGGGTCTCGTCTTTCTCGCATTCCCACAGGAGTCTACGTGTATGCAGACTGCTAAGAAACACTTTTCTAAATGTTTTTTTATGTAAAAAACAACAAACTTTGAGAAAACAGCGTTGAACAAAACATAAGCACCTTGTTCGGCCTTGAAGAAAAATATTCAATTGACTCAAGAAAGTGCGATTAATTTTAGAGGCAAAGGGTTATTTTACACAAGAGCTAGGGTATGGGCGATTAGGACGCCATGTCTTTATATCGACAATTGTACCTCTCTGAACATTGATCCATAGAATTTAAAGTTTTCCAGAGCTACCTATATTATTACTATATAATGAAGATACTCGTTTAAATCACTTTATATAGGCGACCTTCTAATGTCAGAAGAAATAAATCCAACCATGTTTCGTTATACTGATGTTATAAGGTTTAGATGTTTTCAAAAATTTAGGGGGAATATCTTTCCACATATATGTAAATAGAATGAAGATATGGATAGAAGTATTTATCTGCCTAATTTGAAGAATAAGCATGCAGGAAGGCTACGGAGAAATTTTTAGACACAAAAAAAGTTTAAAGTATCATCACTTTAAACTTTTC
>NZ_JBQTCX010000029.1:0-48383 GCF_052663115.1 Niallia yueguangensis | reverse complement strand
CACCCTTTAGTCGAAGAAATAATTACAAAAGGACCGCAATTTGTGGGCTTTTTTCTTATGATTAGTAAGTCAATATTCTTTATGGTGCCAAAAGTAATCAAAAAGCTTAATAAATCTTGATATAAAAACAAAATGACGTATGCTAATTCATACGTCATTTCTTGTGTCATTTATTTAGTAAGTACCTCAAAACGGTGCTGTGATTACTAATGTTTTTATATTTTCTCAACTAAACGTACTATTTACTTTAACAAGTGTATCTTTTTTGAACTGAAATAAGAAGGAATAAACATTTTTATGAGCAGAATTAGGATATTAGGAAAAAATAAATAATCCATGGAGGGACCTATTGTGAAAGTAAATATACAGAACAATTTCTCGGTATCAAAAATAGTTATTGGATGTATGCGGATGAATGAATGGAACTTAAACGTTGAACAAAGAGTGGAATTTGTAGAATGGTGTATTGAACAAGGAATTACAACATTTGATCATGCTGACATATATGGTAGCAATCATCATAATGAAGAACTATTCGAGTTTTAGAATTAAAACCTCAGTTAAGAGAAAAAATTGAAATTATTTCAAAATGCTCCATATGCGTTCCTAGTAAAGAAAATCCAACAATAAAAACAAGATATTTTAATTCAGATAGTGAATACATCATAAATCAGGTAAATAAATCATTAGAAAAACTTAAGTCCAGCTATATTGATATACTACTTATTCATATGCATGACTTGCTTGTTAATCCGAAAGAATTAAATGATACGTTTCTTCAATTAAAAGAGGAAGGAAAGGTTAGATACTTTGGATTATCAAACCATAATCCTTTGGAATTCGACACACTGCAAAAATATTCAGATGTAAAATTTGTTACGCATCAATTTATGTTAAATCCTTTAGGAATCGAAAATTATAAAAATGGTACAATGACTCATTGTTTAAAGGAAGGTATCCATCCGATGTTTTGGTCTCCATTAGCTGGAGGCAGAATTTTCAATCCTAAAAATGCTTTTGAAGAAAATATGAGGAATGTATTAGAAGGTATTAGGAAAGAACTTCACCTTGAGGAAATAGATGAAGTGATTTACAAGTGGCTTTTAAAGCATCCGTCCGATTCTGTTATAGTATTAGGAACAGGAAATAGACAGCGTATAAAGAGAGCATTACATTCACTTGAGGGTGTGCAGATGACAAGGGAACAATGGTACAAAATCCTCACAGAAGCAGGATATAAATTCTGGTAATGCATAGTATCACTTCAAGTTAATTTTATATAAAAGAGGGTTAGCTATCAAGAGTTGTAATGTTGCAATTAGATGAAACTTGACAATAAAAAAGAGTGAAATGCTGAACAATTTCACTCTTGAATAAATTATTTAACTTTTGGTCGGACGTTCAAGGGTCAATATTTCATCTTCAAGAGAAGAAAATTGCTGTTCAACCACATGTTTAACATCTAAAACTGCCGCATTATAGAAATGAGGAGCAAGTGACTCCTTAACGAAATCTAATACTCTTTCTGCAGCAAATTCAGATATTTCTTCATCTCTTTCTTGAGAAAAGAAATATTGAATGTCAGCTATCATTGATTGCTGTTGCTTTTTTGTAAGCTTATAAAACAAATCAGAACACCCCTTTAAAATAATACTGCCATTATACATGTGAAAATTAGAAAATTATAGGCTATATTTTTACTGAATAATATGTACCTGAATGTGTGTGTCACGTTTTTTATTATATCGAGAAGGCAGATCTCCCTACTTGGCAGCATGTTTAAAATAAGGGCTTTTGAAATCCATTCATACGTGCGAAAATTGCAATTTGTCCAACATGATATACTTCATGTGTGTAAACATGATGATACAACCAGTATAGAGTAGGTATGGAAGGTGGTGTCCATCCATCTGAAAACGTTGGAACTTCAACTAATTTATCAAGTTGTGAAGAATCAAATGTATTCAGTATATCATCTGTATAATTTCTAATGTGAATATAGCTATCTAATATTTCTTTTGGAGAACAGTCATCATTTATATTTAAAATACAATTCTTTTTTAGTCCAATTTCATTAATCCAATAGTCTTCGCTGTTTGAAATATGGGAAACAATCCAAGCGAGATTTTTTGGATAAAAGTCTGATTCTTTAAACCAATACTCTTCATCAAGATTGCTTAAGTAGGGAATTAACGTTTTTCTAGGGTCATTACGATAAGGAAAAATCAAAAAACCATCCTTTCTTGTTTAAATATGTATATTCATTTTAAGCGAATAAACGTTCGGTGGAAAGGCTTTTTAAAAATTATAAAAAAATTTATTGCACCGTAAATATTTCTAAAAGTTTCTAAAAAGGGGTGAAAGACAAAATGGAATATGATTATTATATTAATCCTGAAAATTGGATCGGCGGTTTTTATGAGCTATCGATTGAATATCATCCATTCGGTGATGACAAAAGGATTAACGAAGCTCTGAATGCTTTGTGTAAGAGTGACTTCTTTAATGGAATGTGGGGAGAAAAAAAGGATTATGAAAAGCATTCTATTTCTCTACCAATAAATATTGAAGATGAAAGTGTAGATCAGTTTTATGGATTCTTATATTTGTCGGAAGAAAATGAACTTCCTTGTATGATCTGCGTGATTAGAGTGAGTGGTGAGTCAGATTGGTTAGATATTTCTATACCGCAAGCCTCATTTGGAAAGAAATACCCTTATCAATATCCTCTTACTAAAGAGTTAAATCCTTGGTTAAATGAAGTCAATGAAATGTATATAAAGTTGGCAGAAATCATATTCCAAAATTCACCCTTTGATTTTACAATGATAGGAGAAGAAATTTCGGGTTATACAAATCAAAAAGATATTACTGTGGAGGACGTAAAAAATATTACTTGTATACTACCAACTCAATTGCAAAATAAACTTGGACTTCATGGGAAAGGAAAAGAGCTGTCCAATCAACTTAGAATGTTTGGCTAAGCTAGTTTGAAGGAGGAAATGGATGTCATCTATTAAAAAAAGAGATCAACTAGTAATTCTAGTTCATGAAATTTATGGAGTAAATGACCATATGAATTTATTTAAAAAAATATTCGAAGAAAATGGTTTTGATGTGATTTGTCCTAATTTACTTTACTTAGACGAATCTTTTAGTAAGCATCAGGAAGATGAAGCATACAATAATTTTTTCCATTATATTGGGTTTGAAAAAGGTGCTGTTGCTATAAATAAACTAATTAATCAAGTACATAAAAGCTATAGTGAAATTTATTTAGTAGGGTTTAGTGTTGGGGCAACCATTGCCTGGATATGCAGTACACAAAATGCATATCTGAAGGGAGCATTTTGTTTCTATGGCTCAAGAATTAGAGACTATTATCAAAAAACACCTAAATGCTCAGTATCTTTATTTTTTGCTGAAAATGAAAAATCATTTAACGTTCATGAATTAATAATTAAACTAAAAAACGAAAAATATCAAAGTGTTGATGTTCACTTGTTTAATGCAGACCATGGATTTGCTAATCCGTATTCTGATCATTATGATAAAAGTGCATATGAACAATCACTAGACGAGATAATGTCAATTATTAAGAAGGAAAGATAAATATCATGTTGTCTTGAAAATTAGTGAAGAAGACAGACCAGTATTTATTTCTGATCTGCCTTAATGAATCGGGGGAGAAAAAATAATGGATATAAAAGTAAATATAAGTTCGGCAGCCACCAAGAAATATCAAAATCTGACCTTAAAACCCAAAAGGAAAGGGCTTGTAGTCCAGAACATGATGTTAGAATTAAAGATATTAAAGCTAGTTTTGTCCAGTTAGGATTACTTTTCTTATAGAAGTAAAGACTAGTAAACCCAGTAATTGATATGAGTATATCTAATGGAAAAAACGACCAATTCCAAGCGCTTAGGATAGGATTATTGTAATCTTTGAATAAATATTGACTTGGAACTAAATGAAACAGAGTAATGAACCAATAAATAATAAAACCGATATCAGTTATCCAAAAAAAGTATTTTAACGTTTTCAAGTGAAAGGCTCCCTTAATAAATTATATAAGTTGTACGGATTTAAAGTGGTAAGTATTTTTAGTAATCTTGATAAATAAGGCGCGAAAAGAGGCTTCGATAATACGAGCCCCGAATAAATTTCTATTTATTAAAAGAATAATCTCTTTCAACTTTACAGATACGAGTTATGTATTTGGAGTACCAATCAGTTTTCCCTTTTTCTTGAGCTTTTTGGTGAGGCATATTATCTTTCCATAATTTTATAGATTCTAAGCTGTCCCAATAGGAAACAGTGATTCCTATACCATCTTGATCTCTAGAACTTTCAACACCTAAAAAACCCGGTTGTTTAGAAGCAAGTTCAACCATTAAATTAGCAACCTGACCATACCCTTCATCATCTTTTTCTGTTCTTTGAGAAGTAAAAATTACAGCATAATAAGGTGGTTTTGGTGTTTTTGCAAATGACATAATATCGCCTCCATATAGTTATATTAATAATATTAACATATGTAATAAATAGTAAATAGTAAATAACTATTTTAGTGCCACTGTACGACAATTTAGAAGAAAGACTAGTATTTAATTCTAATCTTTCTAGATAAATCGGGGAAGTAAGAATAATAGATATAAAGATTTAATGCAAAAACGTTTGAAGTTATATCTTAAAGAGGGGTTTATTGTAGGGGAGAAAGAAAGAGGTCCAAGATAAAGCTGCTGGAACTTAGCCACTTTATCTTGAGCCTCTTTTTTAATTTATCGCTGGTAACTAATAATCTTTATGCTTTTTCCTTTTTTATTCGATAAATAGTGTATTCTGATTGAATCATCATAGCAAGAAGAAATACAGGAAAAGAAAGAATGACTGCTCTACGATGCCAATCTAAATTCCTCTTTAAAAAAAAGCTGGCAATAAGGATATTTGCAAGTGAATTTTTCAACATTATTTCACCTCTTTTTCCTTAGTTTAACGGTTATGGTGAAATTTATGTATTAGTAGATGAAAATTATGCAGTAAAACAATCCTACTGCTCTTATGACTGTATTTCTTTAATTGAGCTGCGTGCAGCAAGACTTTTATTTAAAAATTGAGCTTGTGATAAAGCCTGAGAATCGTTTAGGATATCACCTGGTTTGTTTGCTTCTCCTAAAATATAAGTTGAGAAATTCATATTTAAAAAATCGAAAGTATAGCGGAATTGCTGAATAAGGGGCAGGCCTTTTATTCTTGGTTCATCTCCACCTACCGCAATAACAATCGCCTCTACTGTCTTGATACGTTCTTTAAATTGTGGGTACCTTTCATCACGTATCGCTTGACTAAGTCGATCAATCATATTTTTCATTAAGCCCGACATCGTATACCAATATATTGGTGTGGCAAAGATGATTACATCGTTTTCCATGAATACTTTTACGATTTGATCATAATCATCATCTATGAGTTGAAATCCTTCTTTTGTATGGCGTAAATCTTCAATTGGTTGAATAGATAAGTCCTTTAAATATACCTTTTGATGTTTTATGTCTTTCAAGACCTCGTTTGCTAGTAATTCAGTGTTTCCTTCAGCTCTTGAGCTGCCTATAATGGATGCAATTTTCATTTTTAATCCTCCTCCATCTGTCCGTTTAAAGAAAGTTTATCCTTAATCCATTCATTAATAAAGATGATTATTTTGATTAAACCGATCGATAAAACCGATTTAGTGGTATGTAGAATATGGAAATTAAGTTATTTTACTAAAGATTAGGAAGTATCACTTTTTTCAACGCGCATGCTGAAACTTGATTTACTTAAAAATGTAAAATATTTTTAGTCGCCGACATAGAAAATATTTTGAAACAAACAAATAAAAAATTCCGGGTCTTGGATAGGGCAATCTTCTTCAATTTCTAAATATGTTTTGAATAATTCTGTAGCTTTCCTATTCCATCTTGCCACTTCTTTACCTTGGTGATAAAACCTAACCCAATCCATGAGTTCTTTTTTTAATACATATTCACTCGTATTATTAGTAATGAGGAATTCAGGGGCAATTTTTTGCCATGTTTTATAACTTACATTGAATTCCTCATTTGTCTTACAGTTAAATACATTGTACTCTGGCCTACCGAACCACTTCGTTACTTTTTTGCTCTGAAAAACTATATCTCCATCATTTGAATAAGCGTCATACTGAACAGACCAATCAATATCAAATATATAATTTCCTATTTTAGCTATTAAGTTTTTGTAAGTTCTTTTGAATTTGCATACTACATTACCTTGTTCGTCCATTACATCTATTATTTTAGTTGATGGCTTAAACTTAGGAGGAGAGTAGGAAAATTTCTGCATATAAAACTCCTTTAATAGTGCTACTTTAATAGATTATTAAATTATATGATATATTCTTTTTTATGTAACATCCTTTACTATTAGTATTTAATGGGACAACGTTATGCTCCACAAAAGATAATTCCATTGCATAACCACTTCTTGGAATAAAATACGACTTACATAACAAAAAGTTTCAGAAATAAATAAGTGAATTGAAATAAACGGATGATGTAGCTGCTTATGAAAGGAAGTTGTTCATTTTTTAATAGGAAAAGAAAGAGGAAGAATTTATTTTGCTAGATTGAAAATAAAAAAAGTATCGGCTCCGCCTTCGCCAAATACCATGATAGCCACGCATGCTATCCCCACTACATATAAAATAGCATTTGAATATTAATTTAGATAGAAGGGATTGTAAATCCTTTGTTAAATGAAGAATAATTTGGAAAACGAATAATATAGCAGTCCCCAAAATAGTAGTTTGTTTACAACAATTTGCAGTAAGTAGAATATATTGAAAGTAGATAGTTATTGGAGCAATAATGCCATCTATCAATAATATTATGTTCTTTTCAAAATGAAAGGTGACAATTAGTGGCAAAATATGATGCTTTTATTTTCTAGTTTATTCTTATGTAAATGTTCTCTATTGAGAATGACTAAATGTTTTTGTTGTGATAGAGATCAATAATCAGGATATTTTTTGAATTAGTTTTTATAAATAATGTAAGAGTAGCTGCCTCAGTGGGTGTTCTTTTTCTATATAAATAATAAATAGTTTATTAGGAGTGTGTATTAAATGGAAAAGGGATTTGATTGTTCAACGAAATTAACAGAAGTAACGGCAAGGAGTTTAAAGAATGCAGGTTTTGATTATGCAGCCCGTTATCTTGGCAACAGCTGGAAGTCATTTGATAAAAAAGAAGCGGAGGTCATTCAAGTAGCAGGTCTTTATCTTATCAGCATTTTTCAAAAAAGTGCAAATTATGGAGCGTATTTTACCTATGAGCAGGGAGTTGCGGATGCAAAAGAGGCAATGGAATATGCATATGCTGTTGAACAGCCTAAAGGGACCGCAATCTATTTTGCTGTCGACTTTGAGGCAGATTCCGCCCACCTTAAAGATGTTCTCCAGTATTTCAGTGGGGTAAAAAAGACATTAAAAGATTATAAGTTGGGGATTTATGGTTCTTATACTGTCATGCATGCAGTAAAAGATGTTGCTGACTACTACTGGCAAACTTATGCATGGTCCCGCGGACAAGTTGCTGATTTTATTCATATGCACCAATATGAAAATGATGTAGAAGTGAATGGTGTGACAATCGATCGGAACGATATTAAAAAAAGTCCTGGGCATTGGGAAACTGCCAAAGCGGTGGCAGCTGTAAAGGAAGGAGTAAAAAGCAATATAGTGAAAACAAACAGCTATCATATTGTAACGACAGTGAACGCATATATGAATGCAGCAGATGCGAAAGCAAAACAAAATAAAAAAGGGACTGTGCCAATTGGAGATTATTATATTTTCAACGAATCTCAAGGAATGATCAATGTGACGCAGAAGAAAGGGGTTCCAGGCAGCTGGATTAATCCTTCAGAAAATAAAAAAACGTCACCTGAAACGGCACGTTACCATATTGTAAAAAAAGGGGAAACAGTAACGTCCATTGCAAATGACTATAAAACCACGATTGCAGCCATTAAAAAGCTAAATCCAGATATTCAAAATATCGACTTGATTTATGTAAACCAAAAAATTCGTGTTAAATAAAAAAATTGAATTCATGGAAAAAAGACCGCTTTATACCTTAAAATGACAAGGAATAGAGCGGTCTGATCATAATTTTTATTTTTTTACAGCATGTATATAATGGATTGTTTCAAACGCTTTTAAATAGTCTTTGCGATTTTTAAAGTAATTCTCTTCGATATCATATGGTGTTAAGTGCTTAAAGATCAGCAAACCCACTTTTTCAAGCATCTTTTCCATTTCACAATAAGAAAAACAAGATTTCATTGGTTCACCGCCAGCCAAAGCCATTTTCACCATGTTTTCGACTCGGTTAGATAACCCTTTTTCTGTAAAAAGATGTTCATCCCCATAATCAAACACAATTGAGCTTCCAGATGGGATATGTGCAAATATTTGTTCTAACAAAAGAGATAGTTGCTCTTTTGATAAATAATAGGAAACACCTAATAGGCTAAAAAAAGTTTTTTTCGTACCATCAAAACCAGCATGTTTAAGCTGCTGATACGAAAATTTTTCAGTAAAATCCATCGACACAAAATGTAGATGATCCGGAGTTTCCAGTTTGGCATCTTTTAAGCGCTTCTTTTTATTTTCCTGTGTAGACGGATGATCTAGCTCGAAAATTTCCAGTTTGTTTTTTACGTGCGGGTTGCGAAAACAAAAAGTATCTAAACCTGCTCCTAAAATAACATATTGCTGTGTACCTAACATCATTTCATGTAACAATACTTTTTCACAATAAGCAGCACGTGCCAAAGGGGTTGGCGATAGCTGGATTTGTGTAATCCATTTTAATAATTTATCTGCATTATTGTCTAATTTAGCTGCAATATCTTTGTTAAAAAACTGTATTCCTTGGACCATATTTTCTTTTATCATATTTTTTTCTTGCTGAGAAATTAAATCTTTAGCTATATAATCATCAAATATTAGGGGACGATCAAACTCACTATGATAAGCTCTGCTAAAAGCAGAAACTAAGGAAGTAATACTGGATTGACCTGTTTTCAAATGAGCTTCCTCCTTATTAAACGCAAAAATAGGGTTCTCATGGCCATGAGAACCCTATTATATAGTTAAAAATCACAATTGTAAATTATAGCATAAATAACTTTTTTTGTCAAATGTTTAGCGTTGGAATAAAAAAACTGACAACTTAGTTGCCAGCGAAATGAATTTTCCCTCATCTGCCTTTATGCCTATTTTTTGCTTTTTGAATTTTTATCGCTCGTTTGTACTGCTGTTGTTCTTCTTTTTGTTGTTTACTTTTTATTACTTTTTCTTTTTTTCGTTCTTCATATTCGGCTTTGATAGCTTCTTGAGCTTGTGAGGAAATAGTTTTTTGTTTTATTTCCTTTGACACTTTTCGCTGCAGTTTTTTCGGATTGATTTTCTTTTGTGCTTCTTTTTTCACCGTTATACCTTTTTGGCTATGCACAGCGATAAATGACAGCAAGTCTTTCTGTACAAAATCTAAAACTTCTTGATCTTTTGGTTCTTTACCAAAAACGTAGCGATAGGCTTTCAATTTATTAGCAGATACGGTTTCAATTAACCCGATATAAAATTGCCCATCATGATAAATGGTTAGTTTCATATAGAGTCCCTCCTCAATAAAAAATAGAATGATGGACATCCCGAGGAGGGGAAGGTTACTGACATCTAAATGATAGATGCATCCGGACTACCAACCGAATTGTGTTTTTTCATTCTTAATATGTATTATACACTATTTTACATTTTTTTGATGAATAGATAGGTCGTTTAGCTATCTATTCATCAAAAAAAAACAAACCTTTCTCTTTAAGTGCTTGTTTTAGTTGTTCCAAAGCCTTTGGTCCCATCCCATGAAGCGCTAATAGTTCTTTTTCTGTAATTTTTGTGAGTTGACTTAACTGCACATAACCTGCACCAAACAGTGCTCGTTTTGCTGGCTTTGCTAATTTTTCTGGAAAATCAGATGCTTGTTCTGTTGTTTGATTGTTTGCCATTACTAGTACACCTCATTTATTTTTGCTTTTTATTATAACAATAATTATGCGGTGAAGAAGGAACACTTTTTATTTTTTTAGCTCTTCTAGAAAATAATGATATGCTGCTACACTAAATGCTGAAATGATTTCACCTGCAAAAACGAGTAATCTAGCAGCTAATTCCATCGCTATCCACTTCTTTCCTTATTTTAATGTCGAATCATTTTTATTTTGATTATATTATATTCTAATATAATTTATCCGGTTAGTATATATACGTGGGTTTATAGCAAAAAGTTTCATAAAATTTGAAGTACTCCTAAAAAATTGTATGTAAATAACGGGAAATATAAAGCATTATATGGTACGTTAAGGATAAACCGCTATTTAGAGGGGAGTGTTTTAACGATGCTAAAAGAATCGTCAAATATTTCTATGTTTATTTACAACGAATCCCATCGTAAAAAAATGGAACAGTATTGCTTTGGGGAAACACAGTTTTCGAGCTCGCCGATACAGGTGATTGATGCACTCGAAGAAAATAAGGACATTTATCCTGTTGTCGTTAATTGTCAGGAGCAAGTGATTGGTTTTTTCGTTTTAGAAAAGCTGCAGCATCAGTCCATATTCGGAGTTTATGATCATGCAATCCTTTTCCGCACTTTTTCCATTGATGCAAATTATCGAGGAAACGGGTTGTCAAAAAAGATAATGAACGAGTTAATTTCCTTTGTAAAAGAGAACTTTCCAGACATTGATACGATTGTATTATCGGTTAATCATAAAAATGAGAAGGCCATTCGTTTATATGAAAGGATGAACTATGTCGACACCGGGAGAACGTATACTGGAGAGAAGGGAAAACAATTAGTTTTTGAAAAAAATATAGAGCACAGTTCAATTAAAAGCGGATAAGAATACTATCATTTATCTCAATAAATATAAAAACCAAACAGCATGATTTTGTTCATCCATCGCCGCCCTTGTAAATGCTTCTTTGATTAATGGATTATTTGATTGATAGGCAATATCCAAATAAAAATCGACTGCTTCTTGTTCATCATGAAAAGCAAAATCAAGCGCTTCCTTATACATTTTTGGACATGGTTCTGTGATTTTAGGCGTGTGCTGCTGTCCAGTTAGTTGTGTATAAAGTTGGGAAAAAGTTTGAAAATGCTTTTTTTCATCGTTTCTAATTTCATGAATTATTTTTTTATCGGTCTTGTTTTTTGCTAAATTTTCTATCTCTTTATAACAAGCAATTGCAGAGTATTCACCATCTATTGCTTTTGCAATATTTAAAGCCAATTCATTTGTTTTTCGTTGGTTGTTGTCGTAATAAGGGTAGTACATACTATCAGCTCCTTTTTTTAACAATCCATTATATGTAAATGGGAGTAGTGCTGGAATTTGTCCTTATGAAATTTAATATATTGAAATAATATAAAAATAAAACTTGTGTATCTGTTTTTTTCTAATTACAAAAAAAAAAATTTGAAAATTCTTTTTGACAGAAGATTATTACATGTGTTACCATCCAATTACATTAAAAAATGCAAATAAAAACTCTTATGATGAGAGGTGGAGGGACTGGCCCTTTGAAGCCTCAGCAACCATTCTAACAAAAAGAAAAGGTGCTAATTCCAGCAAAGTTATCATCGCTTTGATAGATAAGAGAGGGATCCTTAAGACAACAAGCCTCTCTAAAAAGTTAGAGAGGCTTGTTGTCTTAAGGAAAATATCATTTGTATTTTTCTTTTGAAAATTGAATACATAACAACATATTAGGTGCTGTGTAAGGTTAGTTATTTATACAGCTTAAAAGGGAAGACCGGTTAAATTCCGGCACGGTCCCGCCACTGTGATGGGGAGCAACTTATCAACTACCACTGTTTCTTTTTTGAAATGGGAAGGGATAAGGAGCATTGATCCTAAGTCAGGAGACCTGCCTATTGTGTACGCTTGTACTCTACGTGGATATAGAGAGGGGTGACTAGAATGCATTGTTGAGAAAATCGATTCATCTCAACATTATTTGTAATGCCTTTTAATCTCTCTTTTCCAATAAGAAAAGGGAGATTTTTTATTTTAAAAAAAAGCTCTTTTCAAAAGTTTGTTGTTTTTAAATAAAATAATAAACACGACTGAAGCACTGAGCAGCCTGAATACACGTAGACTCCTGCTTAGAAAAGCGAGAAAGACGAGACCCCACAGGAGCATAGCATTGATGCGGCTCGGCACTCGTCCGCGGAAAGCGAAGTGTATTCAGGCTGCGGGGTAAATAACAACAATTTATACGAAAAGAGCGTAAAAAAACAACGAACTAGGAGTGGAGAATAGAAATGAGCAATGTAAAAAATTCTAATTTAGGATACCCAAGAATCGGCGAAAACAGAGAATGGAAAAAAGCTTTAGAACAGTTTTGGGCTGGCAAGATAGAAAAAGCGGAATTTTTAGAAGCAATTGAAGAGCTTCGTTTAAGCCATTTGAAAAAACAGAAAGAACATGGAATTGATTTAATTCCAGTTGGCGATTTTTCTTTATATGATCATGTATTAGATACAGCAGCAATGTTTGGGCTTGTGCCTAAGCGTTTTGAATACAATGGCGGCAAAGTATCTCTTGAGACATATTTTGAAATTGCCCGTGGAGCGAAAAATGCTGTAGCATCTGAAATGACAAAATGGTTTAATACAAACTACCATTACATTGTTCCGGAATTGAATGATGCGCAGCCAGTACTTGTAGAAAACCGTCCTTTAAGCTTTTATAAAGAGGCAAAAGAAAAGCTTAGTATTAACGGTAAACCAGTTATTTTAGGTCCAATCACTTTTATAAAACTATCAAAAGGATATAAACAAGAGGATTTTGCAGCTATCGTAAATCAATTTGTGCCTTTATATGAAGAAGTTGCAAAGCAGCTTCAAGAAGAAGGAGTAGAGTGGCTGCAAATTGATGAGCCGATTTTATCTACATCCATAACAAAAGAAGAGTTGGCATTATTTAAGCCAGTTTATACAGCATTAACAACAGCTGCGCCAAAACTAAAATTTATTTTGCAAACGTATTTTGAAGCAATCGAGCAATATGAAGAAGTCGTTTCACTACCTGTTCAGGCAATTGGACTTGATTTTGTACATGATGAAGGACAAAATCTTGCAGCATTAAAAGAAAAGGGCTTTCCGGAAGATAAAGTTTTATTTGCTGGGGTTGTAGATGGAAGAAATATTTGGAAAGCTTCTCTTGGAAAAATCTCTTCTCTTTTAGAAGAAATTGGACACATAGTAGGAAAAGATCGTGTTGTTGTACAGCCATCTTGTAGTCTTTTACATGTACCAGTTACTGCTAAGAATGAACAAGAATTAGAGCCAGTATTAAAAGAGGCAATTTCTTTTGCGGATGAAAAATTAGCAGAAGTAGCGATTCTTGCGAAAGGCTTACAGGAAGGGAAAGCTGCGATTCAAAATGAAGTGGACAACAGTGAAAAAGCAATTGCTGCATTGGCAGCATCTTCTCACCGTAATAATGCAGAAGTACAAGAAGCGATTCAAAATATTTCTTCTTACGCTTCCGAAAGATATGCTGGATTTGAAGAACGTTTAGCTCTTCAAGAGAAAGTATTTAACTTGCCCATTTTGCCAACAACAACAATTGGAAGTTTCCCGCAAACTGCAGAAGTTAGAAAGAATCGTTTAAAATGGCGCAAAGGAGAACTTTCCAACGAAGAATATGGAAAATTTATTGAAGAAGAAACAAAAAGATGGATTGACATTCAAGAAAAATTAGAAATAGACGTATTAGTGCATGGTGAATTTGAACGAACAGACATGGTTGAATATTTCGGTGAAAAATTAGCTGGCTTCCAGTTTACAAAATTCGGATGGGTGCAGTCTTATGGTTCACGATGTGTAAAACCGCCTGTGATTTTTGGAGATGTTGCATTCATTGAGCCAATGACAGTGAAAGAAACAGTATACGCACAATCCTTAACAAAGAAGCCAGTAAAAGGAATGCTGACAGGTCCAATTACAATCTTAAACTGGTCTTTCGTACGAAATGACATTTCCAGACAACAAGTAGTAAATCAAATTGCACTTGCGCTCCGCAAAGAAGTGAAAGCGTTGGAACAAAGCGGCATTCGCATGATTCAAGTCGATGAGCCAGCTATCCGCGAAGGGCTTCCATTAAAGGAAAGCAAAAAAGAGGGCTATTTAAATGGTGCAGTATATGCATTTAAATTGTCTGTATCGTGCGTAAAAAATGAAACACAAATTCATACACATATGTGCTATTCAGATTTTAAAAATATTATTAACAGCATTGATGCTTTAGACGTAGATGTCATTTCCATCGAAACATCAAGAAGCCATGGAGAGTTGATTGAAGCGTTTGAAGTAAATGAATATAAAAAAGGGATCGGCCTAGGGGTTTATGATATCCACAGCCCGCGTATTCCAACATTAGAAGAAATCACAAGAAACATCGATCGCGCGTTAAAGGTGCTTGATTCGAAATTGTTTTGGATCAATCCAGACTGCGGATTAAAAACACGCGGAGAATATGAAACAGTTGAAGCATTAAAAGTAATGGTAGAAGCAGCCAAACAAACAAGAGCAAAGCTGCTTGTAACAGAGGGATAAGAGGAGTAATGTAGAAAAGTTTAAGAATGATCGTTTTTAGTCATAATGAAAGGATAATTAGTTCAAGATGAACTAGTTATCCTTTCTTTTTTGTCCATGGAAATATTTATTTCTTCTGTTATATTGTTAAAATAAATAATTAATTTATTTCTTAAGATAGATAACGGTCTAGCTGCAGCGCCTAGCTCTTGTGGAAAATAACCTCATGCCTCTAAAAGTAAAAAACACTTTTTTGAGTCATGAGAACATTTTTCTTCAGAGCTGTTCAAGACGCTTCCGCTTTTCTTACAAAAAGATATTTACAAACAATGGATAAACGTGATATAAATCGTTAAGACAGACTGTAAATGCAGTCAATTATTATAGAAGAATAGGATAAATGGTGAAAAATATGAAGAAAGAAATGTACAAAAAAGTAAAAGATATCGTGTTTATTTTGCTGGGATCCTTTTTATTTGCTTTAGCAGTTAATTTATTTGTTATTCCAAATAAATTTGGAGAAGGCGGCGTCACCGGGATTACAATTATTTTGTTTTACTTATTTCAATGGGGGCCAGGAATTGTTAGTTTTATTCTCAATGGTTTTTTACTTGTAATAGGATATAAATTTTTAGATAAACAGACATGTATTTATACGATAATTGCTGTTATTTTTAATTCATTATTTTTACATGTAACGGAAAACTGGCGTATTGAATCAAATGAGATGGTCATTAATGCTATATTCGGCGGTGTGCTGGCAGGAATTGGCATCGGTATGATTTTAAAAGTGGGCGGAACAACGGCCGGAACAACGATTTTAGCAAAAATTACAAATAAATATCTCGACTGGAATGTCAGCTTTTCTTTATTGTTTTTTGATTTAATTGTTGCTTTTTCTTCTTATTTTATTATAGGACCGGAAAAATTGATGATTACGATTGTGATGTTGTATATCGCAACGAAAGTAATGGAGTTTATTATTGAAGGACTGAATCCGAAGAAGGCTGTCACGATTATTTCAAGTAAACAAAGCGAAATCGCAGAAAAAGTAAATGACATAATGGATCGAGGCGTAACGGTTATGTACGGAAGAGGCTTCTATTCAAAAGATGCGAAAGAAATTCTTTATATTGTCATCAGCAAACAAGAAATGGTTACTTTAAAGAAAATTGTCAAAGAAGTAGACGAAGAAGCATTTATTGCTATTCATGATGTCCGCGATGTATTTGGAAAAGGATTTTTGGAGCTTGCTAAGTAAATAATCTAGTTTAGTAGTAAAACCTCACTTTAATTAGTGGGGTTTATTTTCTATTATATAGAAAATAAGTGATCAGCCTTGTATAGTTAAATAATGTAAGTATCAATGATAGTGGAGAAAGGAATAAATAATTAACATGACTTTTCAAACATATAAAAAAGTAATCGAAAAAAAAGTCCGTTATGACAATAAAGTAGTCGAACATAGTTGTTTATTGCTGCAAGCAGAACCGTATATCGTGCTTTTTCATAAAATCACTGATTCTTTTACAATGACAACAGTGGAAGGAAAGCACCTGACTATTTCTGAAGGCAGTTATACAACTGCTTTTTACTGGAAAGATCGGCCTTATAATGTATATTTGTGGAGAGATAGTGAAGGGAATTATTTAGGCTGCTATTTTAATATAGTGAAAAATACGTATAGGACGGATGCTATCGTCTGTTTTGAAGATTTAATGATAGATGTGCTCGTTTTGCCAAATGGTCAGGTCTTTATTTTAGATGAGGACGAGTTGCCTGAACCGATAGAGCAGTTTGAAAAGGGTCAAGTGCAAAAAGCGTTGACTCACTTAACTACTAATATGGAGATCGTGTTATCTGAAGTTTTTACTGATATAGAGAAGAGTTTTCCGCATGAAAACATGCTATTGTTCCTTAATCAGTAAGTATTGATGAAATAAATTAGGCTGTTTAAAACATAAGAGCCCTCCCGAAAATTTTACGCATCCAATTTTCCACACAATATAATGACCAACAACTTTTAAAACCGAAGATATAGAAGAAATATATGGTAAAATTTATTGAAAAGGAGGGTAATAGAAATGGAAACAAGATGTATCTATCCATACATTTATTTTTTGGGCGACCCAGTTGTGTTTGTATTTGACATAAAAGTAGAAAAATACATAAGACCATCTCAGTTAAGAGAAGCGGGAGATTGTAAAGTTTACGAACTGAAGGATGGAGAGGAGTTTGAGTCATTTGATCATATAGAAGCAACCCCAGTTACTGGCGCTGGCTATTTTATGAGTGAGGAAGGGATTGCTTTTATGACAAAAGAGGTGAACCGGCAAATTAGCCATCATAAAAAAATATCCTCCACAAGCATAAAGGAAGATTTCCATGCCCCTGTCCACCTTGTTGCTTCTGAGTCGACAGCTGGGTCTTTACGTGCTGCCCTCGATTCTCCTAATAAGGTGATTGGTTTATCAGAGTATCTGGCTGTAGGTCCAATCAGAAATTTACATACAGAAAGTGGACAAGCAGAACGGTTTGAATGGCTGTTCGATCACATTAATATGGAAATAAGTGAATTTGACCAGGAGATTCGCTTTACAAATACACTTGTCGAAATAGCAGAAATCTCAAAACATGCTCCTATTTATATTTGGTGTGGCAATAACAATGAAGAACAAACCGCACTCCGTTTTTTTCTTTATCTTTTAGCAGATAAAACAAACGATATTTTTCTTATCCATATTAATGAACACAATGACATTAAACATACTCATATCTCTATGTTTGACGATAAGGAATTAAAGATTCTTTTTGAGTATAAGCAAAAGAAAGGAAGAACTCCACTTTCCAACGAGGAAAAAATCAATTATATCGAAGAATGGATGACGTTGGCAAAGTCAAAGGAAGTACTGCGCATTTGGCAAGAGAACAAAATTGGCAGTGTTTCTGAGCAGTATTTTGATTCTATTATTCTAAAAGTAATTAAAACATTACATGAAAAGCAAGAAAATAAAGAGTTTATTAGAGTCTCTGCCATTATTGGGGAAACGATCGATCAATTGGAGGAATATATGAGTGATTCTTTTATAGAATACCGCATTCGTGATCTTGTATACAGCGGGATATTAAAGATGAAAGGGATTCCTAAATCGATGCGGCATTATCGCGTAATGCTTTCTGAAGGATAAGAGAGGCTTTACCTGTAAAAAAAGGATATTTTCATGAATGGAAATATCCTTTTTTTAGGATGTGCTTTTTATCTCTATTATTCTTCTAATAGCTCTTTCAGCATTTTCTCTCGATTATGCAAAAAGTATTTCGTAATTTGATAATGATCGGTTTCTTCATACTCCATTTCTTCTATTCTTCCATTGTCAAAGCTAAAAATTGTTGCATTTGGGTAGCCTAATAGAATAGGAGAATGGGTGGCAATAATAAATTGGCATTCACCGGATTCACTTAATTGATGTAAGAGCCGCAAAAAAACTAACTGCCTTTGCGGGGTAGAAAAACAGTTTAATTAAATCTACTTAAATGCCTCCATATCTATTTGAAAACCTCCTTATATGGTAATATAAACCATATGAGGAGGTTTTTTTTGTATAGCATTAATAAAGCATCAGAAATGTTAGGTGTCTTTATATCAACTTTGAGAAGATGGGAAAAAGAAGGGAAATTTAACTCCATTAATACAACGGGTGGTCATCGTAGATACACGATTGAAGAATTAAATAAAATAAAGAAAATTAAACCCAAAGAAGGCAAAATAACCATAGGTTACTGTCGAGTTTCTTCTTCTGATCAAAAAGAAGATTTAAAGAGACAAATTGAAACAGTTTCCACTTTTTGTATCGCTAAAGGTTACACTTTCCGAATCATTGATGACTTAGGGAGTGGGTTGAATTATAACAAAAAAGGTTTAAAAGAACTTATCGCTTTAATTCAAAGTAATAAGGTTGATAGAATAGTGGTTCATTATAAAGATAGACCCATTCGATTTGGTTATGAAATCATAGAACAAATATGTGATTTTCATGAAGTGGAAATCGAAGTGATTAATCATACAGAAGATAAATCGTATGAACAAGAACTGGTTGAAGATATGTTATCCACTATTACTGTTTTCAGCAGCCGTTTATACGGTAGTAGGAGTCATAAGCAAAAAAAGTTAAAAAAAAGCAATGGAAGAAGCACTTGCTGAAAGTGATTGAATGAAATAATTGAACAGAAGGAGGTGAGAAAATGAGTCTAATTTACAATAAAAAGATTCAAGTAATCTTCACAAAAGAAGAAGAGTTGATTCTGGATGGACAAAGTAAAATTTGTAATTGGTTGTACAATCAGCTGCTAGATGCTTGTGAAAAGGATTACAAAGAGAATAATAACTCCCTAAAGCTATTAGAAGGTCGAAATTTACGTGATTACAGTGTGTCTTTAAAAGAAAAGTACCCTTTTTTAAACACTGTATTTTCCTCTGTATTAAAAGAACCTTCGACACGTTTAAAAAAGGCGTATCAAAGTTTCTTTAAGGGAGATACGCGATATCCAAAATTCAGAAGTTGGAAAAAGAAATGGTTTAGTTTAGTGTTTGATGAACCAAATAAAGGGTGGAAAATCCAAAATAATGGTACACAAATTTCCATTTCTTTAGGGAATATTCCTGGTATGGAAACAGAAAAAGGAAAACGAAATCCGTCTATCATAGGAAATCTGAAAGAAAAAATGGAAGTACGAGAAGATGAAATACTGAAGACTTTTAGTCTATGTAAACAACAAGGAAACCATTTTTATGCTGTTTTTACTGTAGAACGATGCACAAAAAAAGAAATGGAATTTAAACAGGTTATGTCTGTTTATCGCAAAGAATATAACCTAGCTAAAAAAGAAAATAGAGAAAAACCACCAAAACCTAAGTTTAAGGAAGAAACAGTAGTGATACCGAAGAATGTTACATGGATAGCACTCGACCCGAATCATAAAAATTTCTTTGTGGGTGTAGACTTTGAAGGGAATTCCATTGAGTTTCAAAAGTTGAAGATGATGAAATACTGGGATCAGACCATTGATCAATTAAAATCACTTCGAGATGCGTGTGAAAAGAGATATCGAAAAAGAAAAACAAAACATGGTAATCCTTTCACAGTACATAGTCCTCGTTGGAATCGATTAAATCATGCGTTAAACATTGCCTATCATAAACGTCGAGAACAAATAAAGACGGCATTATACTCCATTGTGCATACCTTATATCGAAAATATTGATTATCGGTGACTATACTCCAACAAACAGAACAGCTCCTTTTAATCATATGAAAAGAAGTATGCTGAATCAAGAAAAAATGGGAGAATTTCGTAAGGTTTTGGAATGGGTCTCCAGTAAACTAGAAAAATACTACCTGATGGCTAACGAACATAATACAACAAAAGAATGTTGTGTTTGTGGGCATTTAGAGAAAAAGGAACCAAATATCCGAAGTTTTGTTTGTGCATGTTGTGGAACCGAATTGTTGAGAGACAATAATTCCGCCGTAAACATCGGTAAAAAGGTTGGCTATTCATTGGATGTTGTTGCATATAAGCACAAACTAAAAAACTTCACCTATAAAGGAGAAGCGAAATTTGGAAAGAAGATTTTATGGTTAGAAAACAACCATTCATTGCCTTGCTTAGGCTAGTTAGGAGTGTCAAAGGCACGTTTGTACTGACTACACTTATAACGACATGCTTTCCCATTCGAGAGCAAGACAGTGCTCATTTGCACCCTGAAAAAATGTTGTTCTGCCAACAAGACCTTCACGCTGCAATACGGTCTTGATTTGGGGATAAGATGATTACTCAGGCGAGACATTCTAAAAAATCTATCTACTTAGATAGTTTTGATTAGAATGGAAGAGAAAAATCAAAGCGGAGAGTGCAGCTTCTGGCTCATCTAATAAATAGATTGCTTGACCGTTAAAACGGTTTAAAAAAAGGGATAAAAACGATTCTCCATGGGATTGCTTAATGATTTGCCGCCATAATCCCGAAATCCATTTTGGGCTACTTCATCAAGATGTGTAGCAAAATGATAAAAAGATTCTGCTCGCAGAAAAAATCCATTTGAAACTTTCGGCATCCAAGACAAACGAATATACTCCCCTAAATCAAAGTGGGAGGAATGAACATCATAATAATTATTCTTGCTGCCACCAGCAGTATGAAAGCCACATTTATCGGCAATGGCTTCTAAAAGAGTCGATTTTCCAGAGCCATTTTCTCCGACAAAAAAAGTAACATTGCTTTTAAAATCTATTGATTGAAAATTTTTGATAGTTGGGATGGAGAAAGAGTATTGTTCATATGTAGGGATATTTTCTTTTATCAAACTAATTCTTTTTAAAAACATCGTATCACCTGCATTTCTTTATTTGTAAGAAGCAGCTAAATCGGAATTTAGCTGAGAATCTTTTCTTTTTTTATGCTCACTATGATAGTAAAAAAATCTTTGATCCTGTCAATATCAAATGGCTTGATTTCTTTTTCTTACTTCCTCAATCGTATTTATAAACTTGTGTTCTGCTACTCCAAGGTAGGAATCCGATCGACGGATATAAACGATATCAATATTTTTATAAGGTTCAGGGAGTGGAAATAGTCGAACTAGTCCCTCTTTTTCAAATTTCTCTACCAAAGTTCGTGACATAGCCGTAATACCAAGACCAGCAATAACCGTACCCATAATGGTTTCAAGTGTACCAAATTCCATTATTCTTGGTGTTGCCATCTGTTCTTCTTTTAGCCAATGTTGTAAGTTTTCTCTATATTGACATCCTTTATTAAATAAAATAAACGGTAAGTGTAGTAATTCTTTGCCAGATTGAACATTTTTAGATTCTTCTCGACTGGTACCACAAACAAGTACAACCTCTTCCTCAAATGCAGGAACTTGATCAAGTAATGGTTCATTGACTGGCTTCGCTACGAACGCTCCATCTAATTGATACGTTAGAACTTTTTCTATTAATTGTCTACTTACTCCCGATACAAGTGTTATATCCACCTTTTTATATTTGCCATAATATAAAGACAGAATATCAGGAAACCCTGCTACTGTTTCGACCAATCCAATGCGTAGCGACCCGACAGGATCATCTTCATCCTGGAATGCTTTATTTATTTCACTCATCAACCTCATCAGTTGTTCCCCATACTTTAAAAGTTTCTTTCCTTCCACATTTAATGTCATTCCACGTCGATGGCGATGAAATAATGGCTTCCCAATTTTCCCTTCAAGAGAACGGATACGTGCAGTTACATTCGGCTGGACATAACCTAATTTATTAGCAGCAAGACTTACACTGCCATGTTCTGCAACAGCCATAAAAATTCGTATATCTTCAACATCCATGATTATCTTTTACTCCTTATCAACTAAACTAGTTTATATAAAACAGGTATCACAATTAATGATATCTACTATAACTTATCATTATTTTACAAGATATTATTGTCAAGATAAAATAATGACCGTCATATAAGGTTACTTATAGGTTAATAAAAATGAGAGCTGATTCTAAAAAGTCATATTTAATCGTATTTGAAATTGATAAGTTTATGTATAAAATTCACATAAAAGGGGATCTGTAGTGTTTTATCTATTATTATTTCTCGCAATTATTTTAGAAGTTATCGCAGTATTTTTTCTCAATATTACGGATGGATTTACGAAATTTGTTCCAACTGTTTTAGCTATAATATTTTACTGTTCCTCTCTTACTGCTTATATCCTGCTTAATGCTAGAGGTGAAGCAGGAGTAGCTAGCGCCTTATATGCTGGAGGCGCAACGGTACTTGTTGTTATTACTGGTGTTGTTTTCTTTGGTGAATCTATTTCCTTATCTAAAATACACGGAACCTGTTTTATTATTATTGGTTCCGCTGTGCTCAACTTGAAAGAAAATTCTAAAGAAAGGGGCATTAAATAGTGGGCTATGTATTTTTAACAATCAGTTTGATTTTAGGTGTTTCAAGTCAAATGTGTGTAAAATTATCAAAAGGATTTAAAGTCCTTCTTCCAACAATAGGGGCATTCCTGCTATTGATTGTTTGTATTTATTTTGTTTCTTTAACGACAAAATATTTTGAAATGGGTGTAGTTTTTGCTATATGGGCAGGATTGACAGTTGCTAGTACTACATTGTTAGGTATATACATATTTAAAGAATCAAAAAGCACGAGAAAGCTAGTTTCTGTAGCTCTTATCATTATTGGTGTTGTGATATTGAAGGCTTTTTAATATAAAGATAAATTGGCACTTATTTTTTGCTGCAGCTAGATCGGAATCTAGCTGCAGCTTATTTTTTATGCCCACCCAATAAGGTTGCTCGCTGTAATGCCGTGCCGCCAGGTGTATAGGAAACAGCACGCAATAGAGAAGCGGGGCCGTAGCGATTGCGAATGCTGTCTACGACATAACCGATTTTTCTTTTTTTCCAGCCGTTTGTGTCAAATAAATCAAGCTGCATTTCGTAGTCGTTTTCTAATTTTGTAATGGAAATGGATAGTTGTCTAACGGTTTGCCCATTATAGTTTTCTTTAAATAACTCTAGGCAAACACGATAGATATCCATTGTAATATTTGTTGGGGTTTCAATCGTTCTGGAACGGTGAAATCCGCCGCCAAATTCATGTTTGCTGTAAGAAACGCCTAAGCTAATCGTTCTGCCTGCATGATGTTTCGTCCGGGCTCTTTTTGCCACTTCTTCACACATTTCTAACATAACGGATTTAATTTCTCTTTCTTCTTTATAATCGCGCAGGAGAATTTGGCTTTTTCCGTAGCTGATTTGTCCTTGCATAATCGGAGCGCCAATTTCTGAAAGATCAATTCCCCATGCATGGTGATAGATCTGATTTCCCATAATGCCAAATTTATTTTCCAGCAGCTTTAAATCATAGCGGGCAAGCTGCCCAATGGAGAAAATCCCCATGCTATTTAATGTTTTTTCCACTCGTCTGCCGATTCCCCACATTTCGCGCAAAGGAGAAATCGGCCAAAGTTTTTCTGGAATATCTTCATATGTCCAAGTACTGATGCCAGTAGGCGACTTTTTTGCTGCTAAATCAAGGCAAAGCTTTGCCATCAACATATTTGGACCGATGCCAATGGTACAAGGAAGACCGAAATCGAGCATAATATCGTTTTGAATTTGCTTCGCGATTTCTTCCGGTGTTCCCAAAATTTTCTCCAAACCACCTACATCGAGAAAACTCTCATCGACTGAATAGATATGGACAGCAGATGGTGGCGCATATCGAAAAAATAATTTCGTAATTTCCGTCGATACACGGACAAATAATCCCATTCGCGGGTTGCACACTTCAATTCTTGGGTCATCAGGAATCTCAAATAAACGAGATCCCGTTTTAATATGAAAATCTTTTTTCATGGCAGGAGATGCTGCTAAAACGACACTGCCTTGCCGGTCGGTGTTGCCGACGACAACAAGGTGGCAAGTGAGAGGATCTAATCCTTTATCGACAGCGATAATGCTTGCGTAAAAACTTTTCATATCCACGCAAAGAATAGATCGTTTTGGAAATTGTTTATAGTCAAACACTGTAGTCTCCTTTTAATTTTTTTGTATGTTTACTAAGGTGCGAAAAGGAATATAGTGAATGTTATTGTTTGTATCTTGGATGCGAAGCTCCTGTTTTATATGGTCGATATAGACAGTTCTTCCAGTTATTCTTTTTATTGCTCCATGTTTAAAAATGTCATAGTGAACGGTCCAATTGTACTCCATGCCTTCTAGGATAAGGAGCTCCATTTCTTGAATTTGACTTTCATCTAAAATAGGCTGTGTTATTTTTTTATCTTCTTTTAAAGCTTCCTTTATGCTTTGAACATGTTCTGGAAGCATCATTGCTGTCCATTTTATTGATCCTCTGTCTCGAATCATAACCATCATCTCCTTACATCTGTTTTCATCTTATCAGAACATTTGTTCGTAATCAAGAAGAGGGATAAAAGTTTTACAGAGAAGAATTTTCCATTCTATATCAGAATTGGTTAACGGATATTGTTTCCAAATGAAGCGGAAATATAAGACATAAATGCAGGGGAGATAAAAGCAGAACTGGCAGCTAGTCTATTTTTTTTAAAGCCTTAACACTTAACAAATAGAGCAATTAAGGTATAATAGTATTTGGTGAAAAAAATCTCTTCAATAGATAAAATGGGTATATCTAGTGAACATTTTATTGAAATAATTGAAGAAAGCATACATAGTTATTTATAATAGATAATTGAAATTGTAAAATCAGAAAGAGAGTGTTCATTATGGGTCGTAAATGGAACAATATTAAAGAGAAAAAAGCGTCAAAGGATGCGAATACGAGTCGTATTTATGCAAAATTTGGCCGCGAAATTTATGTGGCAGCGAAACAAGGAGAACCAGATCCAGAATCCAATCAAGCGTTAAAAGTAGTTCTTGAGCGCGCTAAAACATATAGTGTCCCAAAAGCAATTATTGATCGTGCGATTGAAAAAGCAAAAGGCGGTTCAGAAGAAACATACGATGAGCTTCGTTATGAAGGATTTGGACCAAGTGGATCAATGGTGATTGTGGATGCATTAACGAATAACGTAAACCGAACTGCTTCAGATGTTCGTGCAGCTTTCGGAAAAAATGGCGGAAATATGGGTGTGAGCGGATCCGTTTCTTATATGTTTGATGCTACTGCTGTAATCGGTGTAGAAGGTAAAACAGAAGAAGAAGTGTTAGAGCTATTAATGGAAGCGGATGTAGACGTACGTGATATTCTTGAAGAAGAAGATGCAGTAATTGTCTATGCCGAGCCAGATCAG
Organism: Niallia yueguangensis; assembly: GCF_052663115.1. Classification (NCBI taxonomy): domain Bacteria; kingdom Bacillati; phylum Bacillota; class Bacilli; order Caryophanales; family Bacillaceae; genus Niallia; species Niallia yueguangensis. The sequence goes on along the minus strand of NZ_JBQTCX010000029.1, from coordinate 22,840 downwards.
TTCCACGCCGTACAAGAAGCATTTAAAAGTGCAGGTGTGACAGAATTCACAGTTGCTGAGTTGACAATGCTTGCCCAAAACGATGTAACACTAGATGGAGATGCACAAGCACAGTTTGAAAAAATGATTGATGTATTAGAAGATTTAGAAGACGTTCGCCAAGTGTATCATAATGTTGATTTAGGGGAATAAGATCGACGAATGTTTATATTGTCAAATTTTTGACGGAATCCTTAAAGTTTTGATTTATTCGATAAATGCTCCTCTCATGGATAAAATGAATTTTATCATGAGAGGAGCATTTTTTTAGGTGGCTTTTTGTTTATCTTGCTAAAAAATAGTCGGATATCTATGTCCGACTATTGGTATTTAATGTTTCATTATTTGTTTTTTTGGGTCTAGGGATGTGCCAACCATATATTAATGACAGCATTCTTAAAGAAACGATTAAAAGAAATAATATATAGATTTCTAATTTAGTTGAAGCTATTTGATTGCTAATAATGATTCCGGTTAAAATGGTCCAAAATGCATATAAATCATATTTAAAAACAAAAGGCTGCCTCTTGGATAAAGCATCTCTTATAATTCCTCCACCTACTCCAGTTAATAAAGCGGATGTAATGATAGCGCTTGAAGGAAGATTTAGCTCTTTTGCAAATAATGAACCTTGAATCGCAAAAGCGGCTAATCCAATGGCATCTAATAACCCAAATGAAAGTTCCCAATGTTTCCACTTTGTTAGTTTATGAATAGGAAGAACATATATTAAAGTGATGAGAAAAAAAGTAATGAAAAATAGCTTTCCTTGGCTCCAAAGGGTTGTTCCAGGAGCACCAATAAGCAAATTGCGTAAAGCTCCTCCTCCAAAGGCTGTAATGAAGCCTAAAGCATAGTAACCGATTAAGTCATAATCTTCTTCAGATGCAATAATTGCTCCACTTAATGCAAAAGCAATCGTTCCAATGATGTTAAAAATCTCCCAAGACATAATTACTGTTTACACCTACATTCATTAAGTTTAAAAATAGTATTGTCACTACCGATAAGTATTGTAACATCTTTTACTAGGAAGGTGTAAAAAAAGTATCATTCATTTAAAAATAATTAGGTGAATAAATGATACTATTACAATTATTTAGAACAAATATAAAGACTAAAAGATAAATGACTAAATTAACTTAACGATCACACCATGCTTTCAGTATAGAGTCCAGCTGCTGAAGCGATTTTTCCGATTTTGTTTTCGCATCTTCCAGCCAAGACTGATGTCTACTGTGCTGACTCATCCGATTAGCAATCATTCTTTTCACTTCATCTGGATTCGGGCCTCCTGGCAGCGAACGAACATGAACAAAATAATCAGCATCAAGTGACTGCCGAAGTTTTGCCTCATCCAGTAACAGCGGTTTGCCAATAACCTCTACTGCAGCTTTATTGACATGAGATAGAGTGATTTGGTATGGGGAGATATGTTGAGTTATTGCGTTTTTCACAACGATACTTGCAATATGGTGTGCTTTACGGAAGGAAAGTTTATCCGTTCTTACGAGAGTATCCGCTAATTCAGTAATAGTAGCGAAACTAAAGGCAGCCCGCTTACGAAGATTTTCTTTATTCACCTTCACCGTTCCGATTACGCAGCCTATCAGCCGGCATAATTTGTCCAATAGCTCCAAGCTTCTCCAAGCGTATGGCTGCATATCATCTTCTGTATCGACAATGTCGCCAAAAGGAGTGTTGTGAAGCATGGTAAGTACGGTTTTTGTATTGCCTACACAGCTCGATAATAGTGATCGAATATGCTCGAAAGACACTGGATTGCGTTTTTGCGGCATAATGGAGCTTATTTGCACATAAGGATCGGCAACCGTTAATACTCCGAACTCTTGTGTGCTCCAAACAAGCAGATCTTGAACAAAACGCCCGAGGGTAATGGCCGTAATTTGAGTGGCAGTCATAACCTCCGCAATATAATCAGCTCCTGCAATCGCATCATAGGAATTTTCCACTAATCCATCAAATCCAAGTAATTCCATCATCCGTTCCCGATTGATAGGGAAGCCAGAAGTGGTAAAAGCAGCTGCACCCATTGGACTTTGGTTGCAATGTTTATATGCTAGCATAAATCGTTGGATATCCCGATTTAAGCTATCAACAACTGCCATAATATAATGGCCGAGTGTTGTAGGCTGTGCCTGCTGTGTGTGCGTATATCCAATCATAAGGGTATCAGCGTGTTCTTGAGCAAAGTGGAGTAATAGTTCTTTTAAAGATAAGATGGAAGAAATGGCAATCTGCATTTTTTGGCGCAGCGTCAGGCGAAACATCGTGATGCACATATCGTTGCGGCTTCGGGCAATATGGAGATTTCCAGCAATATCTCCAGCTTTTTGCAGCAGCTCACCTTCTATTTGAAAAAATAAATCCTCTACTTCAGCAGTATAATGAGAGGTGCGAATAGAATGTAAATCTAAGCTTCTAAGAGCCTCAGCAATCTGTTTTCCTTCCTCAAACGAAATCAAGTGCCGCTCGTGCAGCATAATGAGCTGCGCTTTATTAATGGCCATCATCGGATCAAGCAAATGGAGTTTCGCGTTGTCATAGGAAGGTTGAAGCACAACTTCTGTGTATGTTTTTCCTGGAAAAGTATAACCTTCCTTTTGAAAAATTTGGTCACTGTGCTTGATTTCTTCATCGTTTATTGATTGCTTATTCGAGGTTCCCATTGCATCTTCCCCCTTAATTTTTTCTATTATTAATAAAATAGCAGTGCATTCCAGTTGTTATCTGAGTAATTAACGTGTAATGTTTTCATTTCATCTTATTCCATTTGCCTGAATAACGTCATGTATTTATTTAGAATATAGTGTTCTGAAGTAGCTTAGAAAATCTGTATAATAATTGTAAAAATCAAAATGAAAAAATAGGAGGAAAAATTAACCGTTAAATATACATTATAATTAGAAATGAGGAATGAAATTGTTACATTTTATTGGATGTGGAAGTGCTTTTAATACGCAATTAGGAAACAATGCAGCATTTATCAAAAAAGGGAATAGCTTATTTTTAATTGATTGTGGCAGTAGTACATTCGAAAGGTTTCAGAGAAGCGGCTTGTTAAAGGGTGTCGAGCAAGTATACATACTTTTGACACACACTCATCCAGATCACGTTGGCTCTTTAGGCGACTTGATATTCTTTGGATATTATGTAATGGGGAATTTGGCAGAACCAAGCGTAACGGTGCTTGCTCCTAATAAATTAAAAATTCAACACCTATTAAAAGGAATGGGAGTAGAAGAAAACATTTATACATTCATTCCATTTGAAAAGAACGGAAGAATTCGCTGTAATGATTTCCATTTACAGTATGAAGCTGTTTCTGTTACACATGTAAAAGAATTAAGTTGTTTTGGCTATATTATTCATTTTGAGAATAAGACCATTTATTACAGTGGAGATGCTAATAGCATCCCACCAGAAATTTTAGATAGGCTTCATGATGGTGAATTTGACTTTTTTTATCAAGATACTTGCAAAGCCGATTATAAGGGGAACGTCCATTTATCATTAAGAAAATTAAATGAATTAGTGACGCAAGAGTTTAGAGATAAAGTTTATTGTATGCATTTAGATGAAGGATTCAAAAAAGCAGAAGCAAATAAGTTGGGGTTTCATGTAGTAAAATCGATCATTTAATATTAAAAAAGTAAATCCTTCCTAAAATTTATGCAAGTAATATTTTAATACTGAATGGAAAGAATAAAGTGGACAAACGAATTGTCAATCTTTAAAGGGAGGAAAAAAGATAATGACAAAAGTACAAGATGTAATGACAAAAGATGTAAAAGTATGTACACCACATGAGCCTCTGACAGCTGCAGCAAAAATTATGCGTGATATTAATTGTGGTTCCGTACCGGTTTGTGAAGGGAAAAAAGTGGTGGGAATGATCACGGATCGTGATATTGTCATCAAATGTGTAGCTGATGGAAAAGACTGCAGCACCGTTCATTGTCATGATTGTATGACTTCGGATGTTATTACCTGTTCGCCGGATACAGATGCACATGAATGTGCCCGTATGATGGCTGACCAGCAAATCCGCCGTATTCCTGTGGTCGAAAATGGAGAATTAGTTGGAATTTGTGCGATTGGTGACTTGGCAACCGTTGATATTCATATTAATGAAGCCGGGGATGCGTTAAGTCATATTTCTCAACAGCTTCATTAATTTTATACAATACATTTAGGAGGCAATATAATGGGAAGAGCAAACAATCAAGTATCATCGGGCAATAAAAATTCATTACCTCAAACTCCAAAAAACTTAAAAATAGCACCGAATCATGTTGATGAAGAGTTTTCTCGTGAACTAGGTGAAAAAGAGAAAATAAAAGCCCCAAGACCTCAATAAAAATATGTACCAACGCAATATCAATATTAATTTTAGGGTTGCCGATTACAGGTGATCCTTTTTTTGTTAAAATTTTTTTAGTTATACATAAGCTCAACCTGAAATATTAAGAAAATCTTAAGATTTTTCATCCGAGAATGTTAAGATTTTCCCATTATGATATAAACAGAGAAAAGATAGAAGAAAGCAGGGGAAACATGGAGAAGTTAAATGTATTAGTCGTGGATGATGAAAAAGAAATCCGCGATGCGATTGAAATTTATTTAAAAAACGAAGGAGTCACCGTATTAAAAGCGAAAGATGGAATCGAGGCGTTGGAATTAATCCATGAACAAGAAATCCATCTCATCATTTTAGATATCATGATGCCGAGGCTGGACGGTATTGCAGCTACTTATAAAATACGGGAAGAAAAAAACATCCCTATAATTATGTTAAGTGCAAAAAGTGAAGATACGGATAAAATATTAGGCTTGCAAGTTGGCGCAGATGATTATGTCACGAAACCATTTAATCCGATGGAGCTTGTTGCCCGGGTAAAATCACAGCTGAGAAGGTATGTGACATTCGGCACATTCGAAGGCATCAATAAAGTCATTGATTTAAACGGACTGACATTAGATGCAGAAGCAAAAGAAGTAAAGGTGAATGGAGAGCCGGTAAAGCTCACACCAATTGAATATAAGGTTGTCGAGCTGTTGATCCAACATGCAGGACGCGTATTTTCCATTGAGGAGATTTATGAAAGAGTATGGAAAGAACCGAGTTATCATGCCGAAAATACAGTTGCCGTACATATTCGCAAAATTAGAGAAAAAATCGAAATTGATCCAAAAAATCCAAGATATTTAAAGGTGGTGTGGGGCATTGGCTACAAGATGGAAAAATAGCATTGGTTTTGTCGTTTGGACTCTCTTATTTACAATTGGAGTAAGCGGTTTATTCACGATTTACATATTAGTGAAGGATTATCGGTATAAAGATTATTTCAACACACCGCAATTTAAGCGAGTAGTTGATCAATTTGCCGAGTATTTAAGTGACTTTGAATTATACAGCATTCCGTTGGAAGACGCGAAAAAATTAATAAAAGTGACAGGTGAAGAAATTAATGAGCACCGCTATCGATATGGAAAGCTAGATGACCAGGTTGCTAATATAAAAGAACAGTATAAACAGCAAATTGCAGAAGCTTATGCAGAGGAAAATGAAAAGCAAGCAGATGCATATATAGCAGAAAGAGATGAAAAAATTGCTGATATTAAGGAGAATTTTGAAAGCGATGAGCATGTAAAATCAAAAGTAATAAAAGAAAAAATAGAAAAATTAGAAAGTTATTATAGTGAAAAAGAATCATACCGTATAGATTACTACGTAAACATGGAAGGATTTAGCTATTATTTTAAAAATGATAAAACAGGGAAAGTATATACGAATTTAACGCCTTCTGAACAAAAACCTGGAAAGAATGTGATGAATACAAAAAATATGCTGTTTCATACAGACTATACGGTAACAAGTAATGGTTTTATTGATGATAGATTTATCGATTATGTGCAGCTGGACGATTTAATAACAATAGATAAGCCTGGAAGGTTTGAAGGGGAAATTGGTGTATCCCAATCTTTATCCACTTCTAGTGTTCTTATGGAGGCGTACAATCAGTATAAGCAGGAGCAATTTATTTTATTTGTGTATTCGTTATCAAGTATGGCAACACTTATTATCGCTTTTATTATCGGGAAAAAATCTAGAGTAATAACAAAAGTAAGTGAAAGCTGCAAATCTCTTTATCAAAAAATCCCAATTGATATATGTGTTTTATTTTTCATCACAACGATTGTGTGTACGGGTTTCTGCATTTACGGAATAACTACTGAATTAGAATATATATTCGATACTTTATTTCTACAGGATATTATCATATTTCTTCTCATCGGAGCGTTTTGTTGGGGATTAACGATTATTCAAGGAAAAATACTATTATCAGCATGTAGAGATTGGAAGCAATTAAAAAAAGAGTGGAGTAAAGCGCTGGTAAGTAAAACTATTTCTATCTTAATCTTGCTCTGCAAAAAAACAGTCCATCGTGTAAGAGAAGCATTTTTAAATCAAAGTGTCGGCAGGCAATTATTTATGATGTTAACAACTATTTTCGGGTTAGGCCTTTTAGCAACATTGTCAGTAGTGGAACCGGATTTTATCTTTATATATATCCTTATCCTTATCATTATAGGTTTCCCATTAGCCATGACCTTAGTAAAAAAAATCGACTATTTTAATAGAATCGTACTGAAAACAAATGAACTTGCAGCAGGGAAATTAGGACCGGATCTCGAAGTGTCCGGGAAAACAGTATTCGCACAATTAGCAGGCAATATGAATGTATTAACGGAAGCAGTAAAAACATCCCAAAGTGAACAAGCAAAAAGCGAACGGCTGAAAACAGAATTAATTACAAATGTCAGCCATGATCTTAGAACGCCTTTGACTTCAATCATTACGTATACACAGCTACTAAAATCGGGGTCTGTCACAAGTGAAGATCAGGTGAGTTATCTTGAAATTATTGACCGGAAATCGAAGCGGTTAAAGGTGCTGATTGATGATTTATTTGAAGTGTCGAAAATGGCAAGCGGCAATATTGAGCTGAAAAAAGAAAAAGTCGATGTTGTGCAACTATTGCAGCAGGCATTGGCAGAATACGATGAAGGCATCAACGAATCTACTTTACAGTTCCGAGTAACTCACAAAGAGAAGCCAGTGTATGCCTTTGTTGATGGTCAAAAAATATGGCGGGTTTTTGAAAATTTAATCGGCAATATTTTAAAGTATTCCCTAGAGCATTCCCGTGTTTATATCTCAATTGAAAAATTAGACAATCAAGCAGTCATTACCTTTAAAAATATTTCAAAATATGAACTAAGCGGCAACAGTGAAGAGCTGCATGAACGATTTAAGCGAGGAGATACATCCCGCCATACAGAAGGGTCAGGCCTTGGGCTTGCCATTGCCAAGTCCATTGTCGAACTTCATGATGGGATATTTACGATGGAAACAGATGGAGATTTGTTTAAAGTAAGCATTTCGTTAAAAGAGGAGTAAGGAGAAAGGAGCAAATAATGGAGAGTCAAACGGATATTTCAAAAATATTTCCCTTATTTTATCAACGCTTATTTCAAATAAGCTACTCCATCACAAGAGATCGGCATTTAGCAGAAGACGTTGTTCAAGAAACATTCATCAAAGCTATGAAAAAAATGGGAAGCATAGAGGATGAGAAAAAGATAGGCGCCTGGTTATCTGTAACGGCAACAAGAACAGCGATTGACTTTGTCCGGAAAGAGCGAAAAAAGCAAGGTGTCTTGATGGAGAAAGATATGCTTGATTGTTTCGGAAAAACGGAAAAGCAGCATGTAGAAGACAAAGTGGAAGCCGACCTATTTTTCGATCGAATAAATGATGCAATTGGACGGATGAATAAAGAATATCAGAAAGTATTTTTATTAAAAATAAAACATGGCTTAAAAGAGAATGAAATTGCCGAAATCCTTGGCATTAAACATTGCACTGTAAAAACAAGAATTTACAGAGCAAGAAAACAGTTGAAAATGCAATTTTTAAATGAAGTGCAAGTATAATATGTAAAAAAGTGGTGTCCTATTTGGGAAGTAGTTCAGATAATGTGGAGAAAATGTAAAATAACAGTGAAAAATCAAATATTAGTATATTTAGCATACAAAAACGTTTGGGATAAACCCAAGCGTTTTTGATAAAAATTATATTGGTTTGTTAAATGAAGACCATTACCTTGAAGGTTACTATTGAACTTCAATTACAAAGGCATAACTTGAACTTCCTTTTTCCCATCTTGCAGAAACATCGTACAAATACACACCTTTTTCTTTTGGCAATAGTATTACGTTATCACTTAATGGAACATTTTCGGTTTTTTCATTGGTAAGCCATCTATTTACTCCTAATGTATTTTCTTTAGGCTTATTTTCGAATTCTATTTTCAATTGGGATTGTGGTGATACGACCACAGGTTTTAGTTCTTGATGTTTAATGATTTCCGGTGGAGAACTAGTATCAGCACAAACTGAATTAAATAGTCCATCCCAACAATACGAACCTTGTGCTACTTCCACCTTTTTATCTCCGACAGTTATGATTGGTGAAGGTGGTTTAGTGCTAGATAGCCCAATAATAAAATATACTCCAATAGATACTACACCTATTATTAATATAGAAATCAAAAACTTTCGCATACATCCCCCTCGTGTTAATTTTTACTTAGCTAATCTTTTAAGTAATCTATCTATTATATTAACATATAATTACAATTTACTTTTCGTCATTTTAAATCAGAGGTAGAATTAGCAATTAATTAAACAACCCAAATGCCAAGATGGCAATTGTAGTTGTCATACTGATATTTCGTATGTTATTTGCTATATGTTTTTAAATGATAAAAGTTATTAATTGTTAATATAACTAGGGTTGGAAAAGACTAAATCATAATGCGATTTGGTCTTACAGTTGATATGCTTTCTAATGTTTCTCTACAAAAAATGCTTACTTTTAGGGACACCACTTTTCTGTTTATAGAGCAGCTTTAATCACTTTTTTATAATAGAAAACAGACAGGATACCAAAGATAGAGTAAAGTGCTGTATATAGCACCATGACAATAATCATTGGCGTCCATAATTCGGTGCCGAAGAAAAACCAGCCGGATTGTACGGCGAAATAGCTGTGAAGCAGTCCAACGACCAACGGAATTCCAAAGTTAAAAAGCTGCTTGCCTTGAATTCCTTTCAGTAAATCACCTTGTGTATAACCTAATTTTCGTAAAATCGTATAATTGTATTTTTCGTCTTCGCCTTCATCCATTTGTTTAAAATAGAGGATGCATCCAGATGTAACCAGGAAAGCAAGTCCTAAAAAGGCAACGATAAACATTGTCAGTCCCATCATTCTTTTTTGATGGTTTAGCATATCGAGGCGGGAATGGTTGCTTTCATCAAGTGCCAGCGCATGAAACGTTTGATTGGCTTTTTCCATTTTTGTTTCGTCTTGTAAATCAATGCCGATATAGGTAGTAGATTTCATTTGTATATTTTTATCAATATTATCAGCCAGCGTGTGGAAAACAGTTTGATCGACGATGGCTGTAGGCAGCCCGCCGCTTGTGAAATTAAAGGAAACGACTGTGTTTTTATTCAACCCTAAATAGTTAAGGGGAATAAATCCTTTTTTATGATTGAATGTAACAATTCCTTTATCTTTAAAGCCCATAAAACGCTGTAGTGCGTCATTTACGCCTGTAAAAAGGACTTCCTCTTTTCCTACTTCCACTCCTTTGACACTGTTTTCGCTCACAACAGCAATCGGCATATTGCTCATATCCTGCGTCATTCCTTTTGGTTCAGAAGCGAGGATTTTCTTTAAATCAGTACTCACCTGAATAACGGGAATGATTGTTTCTTTGGATGATATATTTTTATCTGCTAATGTTTGCTTAAAGGTATCGGCTGTTTTTGTTTCATTGAAAGCAAACTGGTTCGGAATACTCTTTTTTGCTGATTGCTCTGCAGAATAAAAGGTAATGTAGCTTAACGACAATAAGGCAATAGCAAGAGCAGAGACAGTTGTAATAATCGTTAATAAAAGCGCATTTGATTTCATTCGGAACATAATCGTAGAAAGGGAAAGCACTTCATTGATGTTCAAATAGCCGTTTTTGCTTTTTCTAATAATATTAGAAATAAAGCTGACAGATCCTTTATAGACAAGATAAGTTCCAATAATAACAGACGCTAAAATGACAACCATTGCCATAAACAATTCATTCATCGTAGTGAAATCTCCATCAAATAGTCTGGAGGAAATATAATAGCCGACAATAACAAGAATAATACCAACAATACCCATCAATATTTCCCAAATAGATAATTTTTTTACTCTGCCTTCCGATGAAGATTTCACTCTAAATAAAGCTAAAATCGTTTGTCGTTTAATGAAGGCGTAATTCATCAACATGATAAAAACATAAATTGCACAAAAAACAAGTATCGTTTGAACAAGTGCCTGTGATGAAAAATGTAATGTTGCAATTCCTTTAACGCCTGTTATTTTAAATAAAATTAAGATAACAAATTTCGAAAAAGAAAAGCCGATAAAAGTTCCAATCAGCAAGGAGCCAAAATATAAGATAATATTTTCTGTAATAAGGATTCGGAATATGCGATTTTTCGTCATTCCAATTAGCTGGAATAGTCCAATTTCTTTGCTGCGGCGTTTAATAAAAATCGTATTCGCATAAAACAGAAAGATACCGACGATCGCAACTAATAAAATCGAAGCAGAACGAATGGCAGCGCCTCCTTTTAATGAACCTTTCGTTGCATCCATGGACGGATCATATTGTAAGGTCACAAAAGCGAAATACAAGGATACACTAAAAATAAGGGCAAATACATAAAGATAATAATTTTTGATATTCTTTTTTAAATTTCGCAGGATAAGCTGATTAATGTTCATATTGCACCCCGCTTAACACACCTTGTGTTTTCATAATATCTTGGAAGAAGCTTTGTCTTTCTTGTTCGCCTTTATTTAATTGTGTATAAATTTGCCCATCCTTTATAAAAATGACTCTGCTTGAGTAGCTCGCTGCAGCTGGGTCATGAGTAACCATGACAATTGTTGCTTTGCGATTTTGGTTTAAAAGCTTAAGTTTATTTAATAAATCGGAAGCAGATTTAGAATCAAGTGCTCCTGTTGGTTCATCGGCAAAAATAATGCTCGGTTCATGAATGAAAGCTCTTGCAGCGGATGTTCGCTGTTTTTGTCCGCCGGAAATTTCATTTGGATATTTATCTTTTAACTCGTAAATGCCAAGTTCTTTCGCAAGCGTATTAAATTTTTCCTCTGCTTCTTTTTTCGGCACATTGGAAATAGATAAAGGAAGAAGAATATTTTCTTTTACCGTCAAAGTATCCAATAAATTATAATCTTGAAAGATAAAGCCAAGATGGTTTTTGCGAAACGTAGCTAATTGTTTTTCTTTCATGCCTGTAATTTCTTTGTTTTCAATTTTGATCGTACCGTTTGTGACTTTATCAATAGAAGAGAGCACATTTAAGAAAGTGGTTTTACCAGAACCAGATGCTCCCATAATGCTGACAAATTCGCCTTTTTGAATACGAAGATCCAATCCCTTTAACACTTCTTGCCTATTAAACTTATTTCCATAGCTTTTATGAATTTTATTTGCTTCTAAAATAGTCATTTTTGACAACTCCTTTATTTGATACGTTTATTATAAAAAGATATGGTGATTAATTCCTTCGATTAGCCGAACAAATAAAGGAAGCATGTGACAAAATTGTCACATGCTTTGTCACTGCCAGCTGTTTGTTTCCCATTACTTGATGTTAAGAAGTACAAAATCATTTTTTTTCGGAAAGGTTAACGTAAAGGTTGTTCCTTTTTTCGGCATGGATTCCACTTCTAGATGAATAAGCAAGGAATCTGCCACTTTTTTTGTTAAATACAATCCCATGCCGGTCGCGTGATTGTTCATATGATTTGTTGTGGAGGTAAAGCCTTTATCAAAAATGCGGGGAAGATCTTTAGCATCAATGCCAATTCCGCTGTCTTTGATTTGCAATACACTATTTTCACCTTTTTGACAGCTGCATATGATAATGTCAGATGCTTCGCAGTACTTTACTGCATTGGATAAAAGTTGTCTAATGATAAAAGCAAGCCACTTGCTGTCGCTAAGGACTTCAGTTGCTTCTAACTCTACATCAAAACCAATTCCTTTTTGAATGCACCACGATTGTAATGTTTTAATTTCATCGAAAATAATTGCTTCTATATTTGTTTTTTCGATATACAAATCATTTTGCATAAATGGGATTCTTTTTTGATGAAGCTGCTGATCAAGCAAAAGGTGAATTCGAAGCCACTCATAGGTTAACTGCGCTTTTATTGGTTCATTTTCCAGGCGGTCGATCATTAAATGAAGGGCAGTTAATGGTGTCTTCACCTCATGTATCCAGGCTAATAGTTCATCTTTTTCTTCTTCCAGCATAATTAAATTTTGCTGCGCTTCTTTTTTTAACAGTTCTGTTTGATTTTTAATGCTCTTTTCAATAATTTTTTCGAAAGGGCTTTCAGGATCTGCAACGCTTGTTAAATCAAGATTATCTTCCCTTTCTGCTAAACTTTTATAAAATGCCGTTTCTTTTTGATAGCGCAGCAGTAAAAAAACAACGAGAAAAAGCAAGGCTAAAAAAGATATGTATAGCATGGAATGAAAGGAAAGCCTCTGATCCATACTTGCGATAAAAAGACTTAATAGTTGTAAAAATAGAATAAACAAAATCCAGCTTCGTTTTTCAGAAAGAAAGGTTCTAATCATATCGATTCCTCTTCTATTGCGATATAGCCTTGGCCAACTTTTGTTTCGATAAACGTGCCAAGACCGATTTTATCGAGCCTTTTTCGCAGTCGATTGACATTAACTGTTAGCGTATTATCACTGATAAAACGTTTATCATTCCATAAACTGTTTATTAAGTGATCGCGGCTGACAATTTTATTTTTTTGTTCAATCAGCAATTTTAAAATAAAGATTTCATTTTTTGTTAATTCAATCGTTCCAGCACTGTTTTCTACTGTATTCTTTTCATAATCCACGGTTGCATCCCACCATGTTTTCAACTCATTTTTTTCTACACTATAGTTATACACTCGACGGAGGGTTGCTTGAATTTTGGCAATTAGCACATCAAAATGAAAAGGTTTCTGGACAAAATCATCGGCACCAAGCTGCATTGACATCACCATATCGGTTGGATGATCTCTTGATGATAGAAAAATAATCGGAACATTGGAATGGGAGCGAATCATCCGGCACCAATGAAACCCATCATACTTTGGCAGTTGAATATCAATAATAACCAAGTCAGGCTTTTTTTCCGTAAAATCCCGCATCACATGGTTAAAATCCGTGATGCCAAAAACCTCATAGGACCACTGATTTAACCGGTCCTTCATCTCTTGAAATAAAGTTTTATCATCTTCAATTAACAATAGTTTAAACATAATAACCACCACATTTTTGACATTTTCTACTATAGAGTGTAACGAAAAACAGGAGAGGATGCTATATAAACAATGAAAAAAACGGAAATGAGGAAAAAATTTTCGTTAGTAGTGGTAAAAATAGGAATCTTTTTTAAAAAGTAATCGTATATGATGTAAGAAATGAAACAAGGAGGAAGATTTATATGTTAGAAGTTAAAGTGAAACTGTTGAATGATGTTCTCATAATAAACTGGCAATTGGCTAAAATAGACATTCCTTTATCCGAAATCGTCAAAGTAACAGAAGATGATACTTATGCTGGTGAAGAAAAAGCGGCTATTCGAATCGGATTTCCATATCCTACAACCGAAAGAATAGTAATAAAAACCAATTCTGATACTTATATTTTATACACAAGTGAAGATGCAACGAAAAAGAAATTATTATCACTTGTGAAAAGGTAATGGAATGATTTGGTGAATATATCACAACAGAGCATTTCTACAATAGGTAGGAATGCTTTTTTACTAACATTACAAAAGTTGCTTTTGTAAGACTATGTAAACAATGACATGGTGAGATAAAAGAAAAAATCAGGTGATAAAGGAATAATCACATTTTATTTCCACTATTTTCAAGGAAAAGTATTGATATAATTTAGCACCTAGTGTTAATATTAGGTTATAAAACTAGGTGTTTAACTAAGGAGGGCGAAAAACAGATGAAATCAAAAGCAAGAATTACAGCTATTGGCACTTATGTACCTGAAAAAAGGCTGACAAATGATGACTTAGAAAAAATCGTAGATACAAGTGATGAATGGATTGTACAAAGAACTGGCATGAAGGAAAGAAGAATTGCAGGAGATAAAGAATATGCATCAACAATGGCTATTAAAGCCATTGAAAATCTTAGAGAGAATTATAAAAAAGATTTAGAAGATATTGATTGTATTATTGTAGCAACTACAACTCCTGACTATGCGTTTCCTAGTGTCGCATGTCAAATTCAAAGTCACTTTCATATTCCTAGTACAGGAGCGTTTGATTTAAATGCTACTTGTGCAGGCTTCACATATGGCCTGCACTTAGCAAATAATTTAATTACGTCCGAGGCTCATAAAAAGGTACTGGTAGTTGCAACCGAAACTTTATCAAAAGTAACGGATTATGAGGATCGATCAACCTGCATTTTATTTGGAGACGGTGCTGGTGCAATGCTAGTTGAATATGATCCCGAAAATCCTAGCTTCCTTGCTCATCATATGGGAACAAATGGAGAAGGGGGTATGCATGTTTACAGAACAACCTTTGCAACTACGATGAATAACAAACCTTTAACGGATACTGGAAAGATGGTCCAAAATGGCAGGGAAGTATATAAATGGGCAACTCGAACTTTACCAATAGGAATAAAAGAATTATTGCTGAAGGCAGAATTAAATAAAATAGATATTAACTGGTTTATACCACATAGTGCAAATCTAAGGATGATTGAATCAATTTGTGAAAAAACAGAATTTCCAATAGAAAAAACGTTGACTAGCATGAAGTATTTTGGGAATACCTCTTCTGCGTCTATCCCATTAGCACTTAATCTAGCAATTGAAGAAGGAAAAGTTGAGAATGGCGACACGTTATTACTTTATGGATTCGGAGGAGGACTGACACATTTAGGACTTGTTATTACATGGAATTTAACTAAATAATTGTCAAACGAATTAGAAATATTTAGTGGAATAGGACTTGACGAAAATGTTTTCAAGGGTATATAGTGTGTACGTGGATAAACATTTATAAATGATACGAAATAGTTTGTTTTCTGTTAAGTGAGGCTCCTGTATAGAGATACGCTGCTGCCCAAAAATGTCCAAAGACGCCAATGGGTCAACAGGAAAAATCGGATTAAGGTTTTTCTTAATGTAGCTGGATATTCCTATGCTATACAGTGCTAAAACGAAACGAGGGAAGACATATGAAGCTGAATATTGCTTATTATGACTTCTTGCGATTGGAAAGAAGTCTTTTTTTATAGGGAAAAGTGTAACTTTTGAAGTTAGATGGATGTCTAGCTTCAGCGCCTAGCTCTTGTGAAAAATAACCCCATGCCTCTAAAAGTAAAAAGCACTTTTTGAGTCATGTGAACATTTTTCTTCAGAGCTGTACAAGGCGCTTGCGCTTTTCTAAATTGGAGGTGGGGAAGAATGGGAGCAGATGATCCGAGTAGGATAAATGAACAAAAAGAGAAAACACATGAGGAAATAAAGGTCCCTCCCGTTCTTCTTAACACTTTTCAACAAGTAAGATAAACGGGAATAGAAACATCTTTATTGCCTCTAATCGAATGAAGAGGTGACGAGTATGATTAAGACATATTTTTACACAAAAACAAATGAAGAAGTAAAGAAGAATATTAATTTAACGGATATAAAAGATTATATAAAAATAGGAAATGAGAAAGATACTCTTCTATGGATAGATCTTTATGATACGACGAAAGAAGAACTGCAAAAAATTGCGGAGATTTTTGATTTCCATCCGCTTGCAATCGAAGACTGCTTGCAGCATACATTGCGTTCGAAGGTCGATCGTTATGAAGGATATACTTTTTTTGTTTTTAATGCGGTTAATTATAATGAAGAAGAAGAGGTGGAAATTACAACACAGGAATTAAATGTATTTTTAGGTGAAAATTTTATTGTAACAGTTCATCCAAAACGAATAAAAGCAATAGGAAAAGTAGTAGATAGCATTCTACACTCTAAAAAGAAGATGAAAAAAGGGGCAGATTACTTTTTATATGCGATTATAGATGAGGTTGTCGATGAATATTTTCCTATATTAGAACGAATATCAGAACGGATTGATGAACTGGAAGACGAAATGTATATCAATCCGGCACAGGAAATTTCAGAAGAATTCCTTGCGCTTAAAAGAACAATCGTTTTATTTAGGAGGGTCATTCAGCCAAAAAAACGGATATTTGCTTCGGTAGGAAATCGTTATTTATTTAAAGTACAAGAAGAAAATATTCCTTATTTTATGGATTTGGTCGATCATTTAGAACGAATTGCTGATTCTTTAGAAGTGTTTCGGGATTTAGTATCTGGTGCGATGGACACCTATTTTTCCATCGTGTCTGCACGAACAAATAATTCGATGCAAAAATTAACAATGATTACAGTTGTTACAGCAGTTATTGCGGCTATTACCGGTTTCTTTGGCATGAATATTCCACTGCCATTTCAAGATAAACCAATCATGACAATTGCTGTCCTTATCCTGCTTATATTGATTCCTGTATTAAGTTGGAAATCAGCCAAAAAAAGAGATTATTTATAAGATTTGTTATGGAATACGAAGATATCAATGAGTTATATAAAAAGAATTTATTCATGAAAAAGGGCCAAAACTGGTCCTTTTTTCATGTGATAAGAATAAGTCTTTTCCATTTAATACATAGTTTCCGCATGTTATGATGAATATGTAAAAAATTTCGAAAAAGTTCTATTTAATGTAATGGTTCAAGGAGGAGAACTGCGTGACAACGATTAAAAAAATAGCAATTGTTGGACTTGGGGCAATCGGGTCTGTGTATGGAGATATGCTTCAGAAAACAGGTGAGTTTCAAGTAAAAGCAATTGTCGATCAAAAAAGAAAAGAGCGTTATGAACAAACCGGCATATATGTGAATAATGAATTGGTTTCTTTATCATACATAACACCTGAAGAAGTGGGGGAAGCGGCAGATTTAATCATTGTTTCTGTTAAGTACGGACAGTTAGGAGAAGCAATTTCTGCTATTAAACATCATGTTGGAGAAAATACAACCATCCTCTCTTTATTAAATGGCATAACAAGTGAAGAAGAATTGGCTGCCGTATATGGAAAAGAAAAAATAGTGTACGCAATGTGCAACGGCATTGATTCTACAAGAGATGGCAATTCTATTTTCTGTTCTAATCCTGGCAAAATATCATTTGGAGAAAAGAAAAACTATCAAATCACGGAAAGAGTGCAACAAATCAAAGCATGTTTTGAACAAGGACAAATTCCAGTTGAAGTTCCAGAAGATATGGAGCGAACATTATGGTATAAATTTATGATAAATGTAGGGATGAATCAAGTTTCCGCAGTAACTCGATCACCATATGGCTTCTTTCAACAACCTGGTTTTGCAAGAGATTTAGCGATGCGCGCGATGAAAGAGGTTATTGCACTTGCAAAAGCACAAAACATTGATTTAAAAGAAAAAGATATGGAAGATTTTTTCGACAATATTTTAAGCAAAATAAGCAAAGATGGAAAAACATCGATGCTGCAAGATATCGAAGCAAAGCGTTTAACAGAAGTTTCGATGTTTTCAGAAAAAGTAATAGATTATGGAAAACGGCTGAATATTGACACACCTGTAAATCAAACACTGTACGAAATTATTCGGACGGTAGAAGCTGCTTTTTAAAGATCCCAACTTTATAAAGAGCAATACTAGATTAAAATCGAGGGGAAGCAAAATATTTTTAGCACCATTATTTGAAAATGATGTACCAATAGTACTTCTCCGTCCTTAATGGAGTAAAGTGACCACTTCTCTCAGCAAGGGACATTTATTGATTGAAGAATCCATTTTGATTAATCTTTTTTCAAAATGGATTCTTTTGCTGTCTTTACTTATTTTTAGCTGCTTTATTAACCATTTCTTTTAATTCTTCATACGTATTTCCTTCAAATTTTATACCATTAATAAAAATGGTAGGTGTACCGGTAATAGAAAGGGAATGAACGTAAGACAAATCTTTCTCTAGGGAATCTTTATACTTATTTTCTTCAAATGCTTGAACGACTTTCTCCATTTCTTCATCGGAAGCCATTTCTTTTAACGTTTCTTTTAAAAACGCTTCAGTATAAAGGTCAATATTCTCATATTTTATATCATCGGGCTGTTTTTCAAAAAGCAATTCATGGAATTGCCAAAATGCATCTTTTCCTAATTCATGATAAATCGTTTCGGCAAACAATGCAGATCTCGTCGAATCGGTATGAATAAAGGGGTAGTTCATAAAATAAAATTTTGCTTTCCCTGTATCAATAAAGTCTTTTTTAATAAGAGGGAAAAAGGATTCATTAAAATTTTTACAAACTGGGCATTTATAGTTGCCAAATTCAATAATGCTGACATCAGCGGAATCTTCTCCTAAAAAAGGCTGATCTGTATAATCAATGGCAACAGCATCTTTTGGCAAGTTTGATAAAATGACAAGACTAATAATGCAAAAGATGAAAATTCCAATAATCCAGTATAAAAACTTAGAAGGTTTATTTTTATTTTTTTTGTTTACCATGTATTCTCCTTCATTCAATTAGGCTCTTTTGGTATAGATTGTTATTATTTACCCCGCAGCCCTGAATACACTTCGCTTTCCGAGGACGAGTGCCGAGCCTCCTCTTCGCTATGCTCCTGTGGGGTCTCGTCTTTCTCGCTTTTCTAAGCAGGATTCTACGTGTATTCGGGCTGCTTAGTGCTTCAAGCATGTTTACTATTTTATTCAAAAACAACAAACTTCTAGAAAACAGCCTTCAATTAAAATAGTTAGGCACTTTGTTGTTTGCTTTTATTAGAGGGGATGATATTATCTAGTGCAAATGCCTGTTCCTGATTAAATGCTAGGAATAGAGACATGGCAAGCAAAGATAATTCAAATTCATAGCCGCCAACAAAGCCATTGCTTCCATTCACCATAAAAATGGCACCTACCATAATTGCTGCAAATAATACTGAAATGATTCGTGTTCCAAGACCAATAATAATAAGCACACTTCCGATAAGTTCTATTCCAGCTACGAGATAAGCGGAAAAACCAGGCAACCCTAAGCTTGTGAAGAAGCTTGCTGTATTTTCGATTCCATTTTGCACCTTTGCTAAACCATGCATAAAGAAAATAATCCCTAGAACGAAACGAATAAGAAGTACGCCAATAGGTTGTAATGTAAACATGTTATTCCTCCTATTTTGATAATATTTTATATAAACACTACAATATGTAGTGTGAATCGTGAAAAAAAATTAAATCAATGTGATAATAAATAATATCGAAAGAATAACAAATATATTCAGAGAAGCTATTGTAGATAAAAATGGAAGTCTTACAGAATAAGCCTTATCAGGATCCAGAATATATTTAATCCGATAATTAACAGAGCTTTCTGCAAAG
Organism: Niallia yueguangensis; assembly: GCF_052663115.1. Lineage (NCBI taxonomy): Bacteria > Bacillati > Bacillota > Bacilli > Caryophanales > Bacillaceae > Niallia > Niallia yueguangensis. Next base: position 3,104 of record NZ_JBQTCX010000029.1, on the reverse strand, counting down.
GAAACATAAGTAAATAGCTGCTTTTTTTGTTGTCGATTTTTTATCATTTTAAGTAACGCATTACTAATATCTATCGGATTGCCGCTCTTTTTTATTGCATAATCATCTGCCATCACTTCCTGAATGATGATATATTGTTGGGAAATCCATTTTAATAAAGGAATATACCAAATAACTGTTGCAAATAAGTGAGTAAGAAAACTTTTTAATGGATCAAGTTTTTTCTGATGATATGCTTCATGAAATAATACAGCTTTTATCTCATCTTTTGATAATAGCTTCCATAATCCGGTGGAAAGAATAATTTTCGGTTTGAAAAACCCCATTGTAATAGCCAGTGGCTCACGGTGTTCAATCACCAGCAAAGATTTTTGACGGTTCTCCAGCAGTTTCATTAATTCTAAACTATGTTCTTCATTAACAAAACGCAATAGCTTTTTATGCATTTTTCTTATTTGGATGGTTTGTTTGGCAATGAGCCAGCCAGCATGTAATATGGTATAACAAACTAATCCTAGAAGCACATATTCAATAAAAGGGACACCAATTACTTGAAACAGTTGCTGACACGCTTGAAAAAGATTAAAGCTTAAAGAAAATCCGTAAAAAATAGAAAAAAGATAACAAATCATTTGCATAAGCAAAATGCATGAAATAATAGTACTTGTTATAAAAAGAGCATTAGCATAATTTTTTTTCATACTATTGTTCCTTTTTCCAATCTTTTATTTTTTGTTCTAATTTTTCTACTAAATCTTGATCCACATCTTCTAATGCATCCAGCATATGATTAACAACAAGGGATCCGAATTCATCCATTAATTCATGAGTAAGTTCTTTTGACTGTCTGTCTAAAAAAACAGCTTTAGAAAGAACAGGTTTGTAGAGAGAAGTTCTTCCTTCGATGCGTTTTTGTAATATGTCTTTTTCCACTAACCGATTCATTACGGTCATTACAGTATTGAAGCTTACTACCTTATCTTTTTCTAAAATTTGCTGTACATTTTTAATCGTCATTTCTTTCCCTTCCCATAAAATGGACATAATTTTTGACTCTAATGGTCCGAAAAAACGATTTAAACCTTTTTCATTAAACTTAAACTGATTAATTTTCAAGCAGAAACACCTCACACTACTTATTGTAGTGTATAGATTTATTTTTAGTCAAGAAATGAGTGCTTAAAAGGTATTTCAAAAAAAGTTTATAATTATTAACTATAATAAACGTTAATAACATCTTAAATATGTTATTATTCTAATGGTTGCAAAGTAATAGAAGTTCAAAAAGCATTTTTTAAAAGACGATAGAAATATAAAGGCAGCTGGTTTAAAGTTTGACTAACTTACGAAAAGGAAGGTGGTACTTCTGAATCATGTAAAACAAATCCCCTTTTGCATAGAGGGTTATTTAAAATTAGCAGATGCAGTAATGATTACAGATATTAACCATACAATATTAGAAGTAAATCAGGAATATGAGCATATCACAGGGTATACTAGGGACACCGTTATAGGATTGCAAGCAAACTTTCTCAAATCATCGCTAACCCCTTCATCTACATATTCTTCTTTAAAAAATGCAATAAATCATCATAAACCTTGGTCTGGAGTATTAATAAACAAAAAAAGTGTGGAGATCTTTGGCATTCTTCTTTAACCATCACTCCAATTTTAGAAGATAATGAAGTATATTATATTGGCGTATTTCGTGAATTAGAGCAATTAAAACAGGGTGTATATATTCCAGAAAGTAAAAAAATAGGAACAGAAAGAGAATTATTGCGCGTACTGGCTATTTCCTGTGAAATTCGCGATCCAGGAATTGAAGAGCATCTAATGAGTGTTCAACATTTAACAGAAAAATTAGTTGCTTCGTTTATTACAAAAAATAGTCAACGTTTTTCTATGCAATATTTATATCAAATAATTCATGCAAGTATTTTGCATGATATAGGAAAGGCAGGCATTCCAGAAGGAATACTATACAAACCGGGTTCGTTGACAAAATATGAGAGAAAAATTATAGAAATGCATCCGTTAATAGGAACAGATATATTAAGCAAAACATCGACAGGCTTACATTATGAATTTATGAACAATTATAAAGTAGCGGAAAACATCATAAAATATCATCATGAAAAATGGGATGGTACAGGCTATCCATACGGTTTAAAAGAAGAGGATATTCCTTTTGAAGCAAGAGTCGTTGCGATAGTGGATGTATTTGATGCATTAGTTGCAAAAAGATCATATAAAGATTCATGGACAGAGGAACAAGCGTTAGCTTTTATTAAGGAACAAAGTGGAAGTCATTTTGATCCAGAAATTGTGGATGCTTTTATGGACTTGTTTTAATGCTTTCAATAGCTAAAAAAATAAGATAGATTGCCAATGAAAATTGCAATCTATCTTATTTTTTAGGTGCTTTATTTATCATCTTTAGACTTGTGAACACATAAAAAGTAGTTTAAAAAACTAGTTCAAAAAATGCCTCTTCTTGCTCGGTATCTTCAAAATATTTAATCCCAATATATTGAAAACCGATTTTCCCTAAAACAGAGATAGCTTCTTTGTTAAGAATGGAAGAAGAGGCAGTTACTTTTTGGACAAGGTTTGTTCGATAAGCGTAATTTAAACAAGCAATCGCAGCTTCTGTCGCATAACCTTTATTCCAAGCATCTTTGATAAAATGAAAAATCAGTTCAGGATTGTCCGAATCATGTTCGATATTAAATCCGGCTGCACCAATTACTTTATTTGTCGCTAACTCCACTACCGCATACACTGACAAACGGTTGTCTTTTTGAGATTGTTCATAAAAAGCAATAACATGTGGGAGCAGCTCATCTGAAGTACTTCCTCCACAATAAGCCATTACTTCCTCATCTCCCCAAAATAATGCACATACATTTATATCATCTAATTGTAATAACCGATAGCCTAATCGATCTGAAGTAAAAAGATATTCCAATATGATTACTCCTCTATCATAATATGGTGAAAGGTATACTATAGAGGAAATTAGATGAAAAGTAAATTCTTATAGAAAAGTTGCTTTTTAAAACTATTAGGCTGTTTTCTCAAAGTTTGTTGTTTTTACGTAA
>NZ_JBQTCX010000028.1:0-60244 GCF_052663115.1 Niallia yueguangensis | reverse complement strand
AAGAAAAGCGGAAGCGGCTTGGTCATCTAAGTTGAAAAATTTTATTTTCTTATCTTCTAAAAAAGACTAAGGCTTAAATGGAGGTGTAAAATGAGGGCTAGCGTCATCATTCCATCTTATAACGCAATGGAGCGGCTTTACTATAATTTAGAATCACTTAATTATCAGGATTATCCATTCGAAGAGTTTGAAGTAATTGTCATAGATAACGGTTCAAATGATAACACAGGACTGATGTTAAAAAAATTTCAGTCGAAATATGTGTTAAAAACAGTCCGCTTAAAAAAAAATAAAGGAATAGCGAATGGAAGAAACAAAGGCATATTAAAAGCTACAGGAGATATACTGATTTTTCATGACAGTGATATGATTGCAGCAAAGGATTTTGTTAGAAAGCATATAGAGGCACATCAGGATGAAAATACAGTTATTTGCGGAATGTTTTGGAAAAGAATATTTAGTTTTTATTATAAATATTTTCATAGCGATCAGTATAACCACTTTCAGCAGTTTAAAGACCGATTTACTTGCGATGGAAAAGCAAAAAAAAATAAAACCCCTTTAATACCCATACAAGAAATAATAAATGGCACGTTTATGCATGAGAGTTTTGATTTAGACAATGAAATAATTGCTTCTTTAAAAGAGACGCTTCAAAACTATGGAGAAGAGTTAGATGGTTACCCATTTTCATGGAGATACTTTTTAACGAATAATTCCTCTGTTTCCAGAAATAAGGTGATGGAAGTTGGGTTGTTTGATGATAAAAATGAAAACTGGGGATTTGAAGATATTGATTTAGCATTTAGACTATATAAAGCAGGATGCAAATTCAAAGTTAGACAGGACATCGTTAACGTCCATCAAGAACATCCTTTACAATACTCTCTGCCTCAATATGTGAACAGTCTCCATTATATGTTCGAAAAGTATAATGATATCAAGTATTTAGATATGCTGCTCATTCTTCTCATTATTACTACTTCTACCATCCCCCCAGTCAAACCCTTACTTGATGAAAAAAAACTAAATGAATTAATAATCGAAATAAAAGAAATGGCTGCATTAAATAATCATGTCGATCTTTTGCACCTTTTTAGAGAATTAGTGCAATTCGTCAGAAAAAAACATATGAACCAAATCAAACCAGAAAAATTATCTCGATTAAAAGAATACTTGTCAACCGTGCAGCAGCAAGAGGAAAAGTTATCCCAAGAATTAAAGAAACCATATTTTATGAAAGCTTTGTTTGCTCTTATTTATGAATTAATGAATAAAGATGGAGAGTAGAGTGATGTTGAAAGATGGATAACGCATTTTGTACCGTTCTCTCGAAAAAGAGGCTTTATCAGGCACTGGCCCTTATTCGTTCGCTCTATAAAGAATTAAAAGAAGACTTTTCCTTTCATATTCTTTGTACAGATGAGGAGACGTATAAGGTTTTACAGAAACTAAAGTGGAAAAATATTTTTTTAACTAGTGATGAGGATTTGAGCAAGGAAATTTTAGGTTTGAAAAATACAAGAAAGCTGCATGAATATTGCTGGACGCTTAAACCAATTATTATTGAAAGAGTGCTAGAAACATACCCTTCAGTAAACAGGGTCACATATCTTGATTCTGATCTGTTTTTTTGGAGAAATCCAAACCATATTTTTTGGAATCAGCCTGACTGCTCTGTGTTATTAACAAAGGAAGAAAAAGCAATTTCGCCTAAAAAAAAATCAACATTAAAAGAGGTCGAAAATATAACAGGCAAGTATAATTCAGGGTTCTTGAGCTTTAAGCGAGATGAAATGGGAATCTCTGCTTTAAAATGGTGGAAAGAAAAATGTCTTGAAAGCTGTGCAATTAACCCGAGTGGAGGAACATTCGGAGATCAAAAATATTTGGATGAATTGCCAAAGCTATTTTTAGGCGTATGTGACATCACTACGCCAGGAGTTAATATTGGTCCTTGGAATTTTCGGAAATATTATTATCATGTGAAAGACAAAAAAGTATGGATTAATAATGATAAACTAATTTTTTTCCACTTCAGCGGCTGGAGAATTATCGGAAAAAATAATATAAAGCTAATTCATAACAGCGAAAAACATACACCATTTATTTTCAAAATATATAAACAAGAGCTTTACAATGTTATTGATAGTGTGGAAAAAGTAGACCCGACATTTAATGGATTTGCAGAAAAAGTGGATTTGAAACTATTTTGGGAGATATAAACCATTTTTTTAATGGGAGGGGTACTAAATGGTTTCTACTATATATACAGATATACAGAAAATATGTAAAGAATTTGGAATCGGTAAGTTGAAAAGCATTGCTGGACCGCTTGGCGGCTATGCTAATAGCAATATAAAAATAGAAACAAATAAGGGTGCCTTTGTCGTACGAATATTTAAGGAAAATATTGAAGATGAACGACTTCATTATGCAAATAAAATGATTGCTAGGCTTTGTGAGGCAGGAATTCCTGCCTTAACTCCGATACGCAATGTTCAAAATAAGAGTTTTTCCTACTATAAATTAAATAAAATACTGGTCACTCCTTTCGTAGAATCGATGTCATTTCAATGGGTGCCTGGGCAAGCTTATCATAGTGGAAAAACACTTAGAAAAATACATGATGCACTGCATTCCGTGAAGGAAAGTCCTGAACCTACCGGGGTTTACTCCTATTATAATCTTCCCCCTAAAACGATCGTGAAGCTGCTTAAGGAAGAAGGACATAAACTGCCAAAAAATAACCAAAAAGATGTTGATCATCTTTTCGATCTAATAAATCAACAGCAAACCTCGGCTAAAGATCTTCCAAAGACTGTTATTCACGGCGATTGGAATCCGTGGAATCAGCTTTATCATAAAAACGATCTGGTGAGCTGTGTGATGGACTTTGACTCTTTGCAAATTGGAGAAAGAGTATTTGATGTTGCCTATGCCCTTTATTTTATTTTAACTCATCAAATGATGGACTCTTTAGGCAAGGAATTTTTGCATGGTTATGGAGAATTAACAGAACAAGAAATATTAATTCTGCCCGTGTTAATAGCGAAAATTGGGTTGTTTTTTGGAATTTTTGCTGGTGTTGGCGATTTTGATTTAGAAAAAAACAAAAATCAGTTGGAATGGGTATTATCAGATGATGGTCAGAAGAGAATCTATCATTTATGCAATTTTCAAAATGGAAGGCATGATCATAAATGAGTGATCGGAAATATTTTTGGAAGAATAAAAACGTTTTAATTACTGGCTCCACCGGTTTTGTTGGGCGATATTTGTTGAAAGAATTGGTTCAGCTAAATGCAAATATTACAGCGTTAGTAAGAAATCCAACATCACCCTTTTGTCTAAATCCTTCTTTTCAAAAAGTGAATTTTTTACAAGGGGATTTAGAAGATTTAGATTCGATAAAATGTGCAATAGCAGAACATAACATTGATACAGTATTTCATATGGCAGCCCAAGCAGTTACTGGGGAAGCCATTTTAAATCCACTTTCCACTTTTGAGACAAATATTAGAGGAACATGGAATATGTTAGATGCTTGCAGGCAGCATTCAGTGAAAAGAGTGATCATCACATCGAGTGAAAAAGCATATGGGGAGTCCCTGCTCTTGCCTCTTGAAGAGTCCTTTTCATTAAATGGACGAAAGCCTTATGATGTGTCAAAAAGCTGCGCTGATTTAATTGCACATACGTATTATGAGACTTATCAACTCCCAGTTTGCATAATAAGATGTGGAAATTTGTATGGAGGCGGAGATGTTAATTTTAGCAGAATCATTCCAGGAACAATTCGCTCCATTCTTCATAACGAAGCACCAATCATAAGAGGTGATGGTACACAAATTCACGATTTTTTTTATGTGAAAGATGCAGTACATGCTCATTTGCTTGTTGCAGAAAAAATGGAAGAATATAAGCTTGCTGGAGAAGCTTTTAATTTCGGCAATGAAAACGCATTAACAGTGTTAGAGGTCGTTCAAAGAATAATAGCAATCATGAATAGTAATCTGAAGCCAGTAATTTTAAAGCAAAATAGCAAAAAAATTGCTGGCCATTATCTATCCGCTAAAAAAGCAAAGGAAGTACTGACGTGGCAACCAGTCTACAGCTTTGAAAAAGGAATAGAAAAAACAGTTCAGTGGTATAAAGAGTATTTTTAGATGCATGTCACTATCCAAAGATTAGCTGTCGTAAATCTGGGCGGTGCCAGTGCACCACAACAAACTATAATCTTTTAAGGGGAAGCGTACAGCAGCGAAAAGCTCCACCAGATTTGATGATTTCTGAAATATCTACTTCGATTATAGTGTAATCTCGCTTTTTAAGCTCTTTATTTACTCCTTTATTAATTGGAAGGCTGAATACTTTTTTATCTCCAATTGATAATACGTTTGTTCCTAATGTTGCTTGTTCTTCTTTTGATACTTCAATTAATTCATAACGTTCCGCTAACAGTTTCTCTACCTCCTTATCGATTTCACCACGGTATATAAGAGCTTCTGTCGGGGAGAGAATATTAAACACACAATCCAAATGCAAAAATGTATCGGTGAAAGGGACCGCAATTACCTCATAAGTCGGCAATAAAGTTTGTAAATGCTCAATCGCTTTCTTATTTGTCCGGTTGCTTACTCCAACATAAATGGTATTTTGGTCAATTAACACATCGCCGCCTTCCATTTTATCGCCTTTTAAATTGGTGTACGTTATGTTTTCTTTCTCTAACCATCTTAAAAAGGTATTCTCTTCTCCTTTCCTTACATCATGTCCCATTTCAGAAACAAATACATGCATGCCTAATATAAATCCAATATCCCTAGTAAAAACTTGTTCTGGATACTTTTTAAATGGGGGAAGAAGAGTAACTTCGACTCCATGCTCTTTTAATTTTTCTACAAATATTCCATGCTGTTGTTCCGCTTTTTGTGTGTTGATATTTTCTTGGAAATATTGTTCTTGTATCGCATTTATCGGTTCTTTAATCGTCATATAGGTTGGAGATGTTAAGACTACCTTTTTTAGTGGATGATATTCGCTGGCGCAACAGATTTTCATGCTTTCATCTATCATAATAAACCTCTCGTTCATTTATTTTTGAATATAAACTTATACATTAGTTTTTCCAATTTCTTTTTTAAAATAAGATTTTTCTTAAAATAAATGAAGGATTAGAATTAACTCAAACTTCGCAATTATAAATTCCTCTTCATGTATTGCTATAACTTGGTTTAGGGCAATTAGAAAAGGGTGATTGATTAGTCTTTTAGGGTGTTTTTTTGCAAACATTATTCCTTACAAATAGGGGCTTGCTTTCCGTTTCAGGATACTCGCAACCCGTAGTGGAAAGCAACCTCAACAATAAAAAACAAGCCTCCCTTTTTATTGTTCTAAACCGAGTCATATCAAGATTTGCAAACGAATTTAAAGGTGCGAAGTTTGAGGAATTAATAAAAAATATCTTGTAATATATTCTTACATAAAAGTAGATATCTTTTTTTATTGATTGTATTATATGCATAGTGAAAAAACAGTTGTATATTTACACTTATTTAAGAAACCGGTTTCTGGGTTTTTACTTCTAAGAGAAACCGGTTCCTTATATAAAAGGGGTAGGAAAACATGAAGGTAACGATAATGGATGTAGCTAACTATGCTAATGTTTCCAAAGCAACTGTATCTCGAGTTCTTAATCATAATCCAAAAGTTAATGATCAAATTAGACAGCGGGTTCTCCAATCCATTGAGGAATTAGGGTATCACCCCAATGCCTTTGCCAGAAATTTGGCTAACAATACTTCCAATGTAATTGGTTTGATTTTGCCTGATATTACGAATCCATACTTTCCAATCATTGCAAGAGGGGTTGAGGATGCAGCACATCGAGAAGGATTTTCACTGTTTATTAGTAATACAGACAATAATCCTAATATCGAACAAGAATATATCGAGAAAATGATGTGCCAGCAAGTAGCAGGAATTATTTTAATTTCTTCCATATTGGACGAGCATAAAGTAAACAAATTGAGTGATTTAAAAACCCCATTTGTCTTGTGCGATAGATTATTAACAAAAACGACATTTGATACCGTATCGATTGATCATTACAAAGCTTCATACGAAGCAGTTCTCAATTTGATTCGGAAAGGGCATCAAGATATATGTCATATATCAGGACCTAGCCTCGTTCAGTCGGCTGAAATGCGAAGGAATGCGTACAGAGACGCGATGCATGAACATAATCTTAATCCTTCCATTAGGATTGGAAACTTTAGTTATGAGTCTGGTTATGAGCTCATGAAATCAATTTTAGAAGAATCAACTCCAACTGCAGTATTTGCAGCAAATGATTTAATTGCATTGGGAGCTATGCATGCCATTCAAGAAAAGAGATTAAGGATTCCACAAGATATTTCGGTCATAGGCTGTGATGATATTTTATTTGCACAAATGAGTACTCCAAAGTTAAGTACTATTTCGGTTCCTGCATATCAAATTGGTGTAACAGCTGTTGAGATGCTTGTTGAACGTATAAAGGGGGTAAGGTCCACAGCCAAGAGCCTGGTGCTAGAGCATAAATTTGTCCAAAGAGAAACATAAATCGGGAGGACCAAAAGTGATGAGTTCAGACATTGTTGTTGTAGGTAGTTTAAACATGGACATGGTAGTTAAAGTGAAGCGAAAACCTGAATGGGGAGAAACCATACTTGGCAGTGACTTTTTTATGAGTCCTGGCGGAAAAGGTGGAAACCAAGCATATGCTGCAGGTAAACTTGGGGCATCTGTCGCGATGATCGGTCGGGTTGGAAATGATGTATTTGGCAATCAACTCTTGCAAAATTTAAACGAAGTTGGTGTAGATACCTCTTCTATTGGACGAGTTGAAAATGAGTCCACTGGAGTGGCCTTCATTAATCTTAATGAAGATGCCGATAATAGCATTATTGTAGCTCCGGGGGCCAATAATCTAGTAACTCCTGAGTATATAAGAGAACATAAGCAAGTAATATGTCAAGCAAAGCTTGTCATCGTTCAACTTGAAATACCCTTAGAATCAGTGATAGAAGTGGCTAAAATAGCAAAAGCAAAAAACATTCCACTCATGCTTGATCCTGCTCCAGCTAGAGTTTTACCAGACGAATTATACAAAATGGTCAATTATATTACTCCAAACGAAAGTGAAATATCTGTAATTACTAACATTGATGTTTCTGATATTCGATCAGCAAGAATAGCCAGTGTAGAACTGTTAAGAAAAGGCGTCAATACTGTATTTTCAAAGCTTGGGGGACAAGGTGTTGTGGTCACAAACGGAAATAGAACTTTTACAATGGACGGATATGACATACAAGTTGTTGATACGACTGCTGCAGGAGACGCATTTGCAGGTGCGCTCGCAACAGCACTTGTCAGCGGTAAAGATATATGGTCAGCGACTCAATTCGCAAATGCAGTAGGAGCAATAACCGTTACACGATCAGGAGCTCAAAGCTCAATGCCTGATATGGAAGAAACACATCAATTTATGAAACGTGTTTCAAAGTTATAAGAAAAGCGCAGGCTCCGGAGCTAGACACTGATCTAAGTTCAAAAATATTATGTTTTCTTATTTTCTAATAAAGTTAATTTAAACTATTAAATGGAGTGATTATATTTGAAGCCAATTATATTCGATGTTGATACTGGGATTGATGATGCTTTAGCGATGGCATATGCTCTAAACTCTCCAGAATTAGAGCTGCTTGGTTTTACGACTTGTTTTGGAAACGTATCAGCAGCAGAAGCGACACGCAATACACTGGTAGTTTTAGAAAAAGTAGGGAAACGGATTCCTGTTTACCAAGGAGCAGCACAAACATTCAGGCGTGGGGAGAAAAAACATTCGGCGAAACACGTTCATGGAGAAGATGGTTTAGGCAATGCCTTGAAGAGTGATCCAATTGCACAAGCTGAAATTGGATTTGCACCGGACTTTATCATTGAACAAGTAAAAAAACGTCCTCAAGAAATAACAATCATTTCAGTTGGTCCGCTGACTAACCTTGCTCTAGCAATAGAAAAAGCACCGGAAATAATACCGTTTGTTAAAGAAGTTGTGATTATGGGCGGTGCTGTAAATGTACGTGGGAACGTAACTCCATATAGTGAAGCAAATATTTTCTCTGATCCTGAAGCAGCCGATTATGTTTTCTCTTCAGGTTTACCAGTCACAATTGTGGGACTCGATGTAACAATGAAGACATTATTGCCAAAATCTACACTAAATGAATGGCGTGCTGCTGAGCAGGAATCGGCTCGCTTTTTAGCAGATATAACCGAGTTTTATATGGAAAAATATGAATCTTTTTATCCAGGTATTGGCGGTTGTGCTCTTCATGATCCGCTTGCAGTAGGTGTTGCAATAGATGCCAATTTTGTTACAACTGAAGCGATGAATGTAAAGGTTGTCCTAGAAGGGGAAGAGTTAGGAAGAACAGTAGGCAGCTTTGAGGGTGAGCCTAAGATTCACGTTTGTACAAAAGTAGAAGCGGCTCGATTTTTAGCTCACTTTCTTAGCAGAGTAATTTGATTAAGAAAAGCGCACGTCCTGTGGCAACGTCGATTGACTCGCATCCTGCGAGTCTTTGGCAACGCCGGTACTAGTACATCTTATAAGTCAGAGCTAGACACTCATCTAAGGAAAAATTTTCTTATCTTTTAAAATAAGCCTGCCTTTTGAAGTTTATCATGAAATTCGCTGGCACAACAAAATTTTATGTTCTTATCAATTATACAAAGCCACTGATTCATTATAGTGTAGTTTTCCCATTTCTGTTTTAAAAATAATATTGTCCGTAAACGGCATACTAAGATATCTCCTCTTTTCTTCCATGATCTAACAGCATTGTAAACTGTTCTTACGCTGTAGCCGACTCTTTCTGCTAATTTATCTGCTCCAATTTTCCAAATACCTTTCCCGCTAAGAAATATACAATTTCATCCAAAATTAATCTTTGTTTTGCTGGAAATAGTTTAGAAAAACATAAGCCAGCTTTATAGATTGTTACTTTTTTTGAGGCTAGTATAGTATCTTTTCTAATTTTCGATAGTCTCGCATACTGTATGTATGCCTGTACATCAGCGTTGTATGCCATTAAAATTCCTCTATTCGCTCCTTTTGGAACTAAAAAAGACAACATCCACCAAAAATTTCGTGGGAAATTTGGGAAACATTGTCCTTTAAAAAATAGAGAAATAGACTTGTATTTCTGATATATAAGTGCTAATAACGAAGTGATTGAACTCGATTGGGCTGTCGCATTGCAGCAATTAATCGAGTTTCTACGAGATGTCTTGAAGAAAACGAACAAACAAACACAACAATTACTTAAAAATCAACTATCACAATGGATTGCAGGTTTACCTAGTTACATCAGGGCTTACCTGCCTAATTTGGTCTGCGAAAGTTGAGTTAATCATTTTTAATTTGTAGTAGACTGTTCATTTCTCTAATTCTTTTGCAAGATTAATTTTATATTTTTTAAGTAGTATTATCTAATTGTTTTATTTGTATTTATATAGTTAACAGCGTTTAAAGCATCTACTAACCCATGTCCATATAAAGATGAATTACCTAAAGGTTTTGCAGTATCATTTAAAATTTCTCTAACCTTAACATTAGAAATCTCTGGACTTAATTGCATTAATAAGGTTGCAACACCAGATACATATGGAGCTGACATAGAAGTTCCATTATAAACTGCATAGCCTTTAGGTATTGTACTATTTATTTGTACACCGGGAGCAACTAACTCTAATTCTTTCCCTACACTGGAGAATTCAGCCCTATGGTCATATTGATCAATTGCTCCTACTGATATAACTGAACTATATTTAGCTGGATATTCAATAGTACCTTTTTTACTGTAACCACTATTCCCTGCAGAAGCAACTATAAGAATACCTGCTTTATATGCTTCATCTAGGGCATTTTGTAACGAACGTGAACTAGTATTAGTACCAAAACTCATATTGATAATGTCAATATTATTTAAAATAGCCCATTCAATACCTTCGATTACATCACTATAATTTCCATTACCATTGCTATCCAAAACTTTAATTGAATAGAGGTTTGCTTCTGATGCTACACCTAAGACTCCTACGTCATTATTTAACGCTGAAATAATCCCTGCTACATGAGATCCGTGGCCATTATCATCCATATAATCAGAGGTTCCGTCAACAAATGTTTCTCCTCCGTCTACTCTAAGATCTTCATGAGTATAATCAATACCTGTATCCATCACACCTACTTTAACACCCTTACCAGTCCCGCCAAGGTTGTTAACATCATCAGCATTGATATGTGGTACTCCCCAAGAAATTTCTTGACCCGTTATATGTACTAGTCCATTTTCTTCTACATAAGAAATATTCGGGTTTGTTGATAAAGCCTGTGCTGCTTTATCAGTTAAATTAACATATACGACTGGCATAAATCTATATTTCTTTTCTATTTTGCCGCCATATTCATTTACTAGTTTCTCATTAACATGATTATTAAAACCTATTAAAAAAGATTTCTTAGTTTGTGCTTTACTATTTTCTGGATTAATAAAAATAAATAATAGAATTACAGCAATTACTATCGACAATATTTTTTTCATAAAATAATTAAACTCCTTTATTTTTTCTTTATGGGAATTACTAACTATTTTTATTAAAAATATAAAATAGTTACAGTGTAGATTATATTTTGTAATATTTACAATATTTGAAGGTATTAAGAAAAACAGACGACCACTTGCTTTAATAAGTGATCGTCTGTTTATGGAGGGCATTTCTTTTGAAAAAGGAAGTTTGATTAATTCTGTTTTTTTGATTTTTTATTTTTAAAAGCAAACATTAATAAAATTAATAGTAGTAATGGGACTCCGTAAACAATTAGTTGAAATAATGTATCACCAAAATACATAAATTTTCTTCCTCCCTCCACTGTGAATTATTTAATAATAAGTGTTTCCACGAGCATAAGCTGAATCTCCGCCTACAATTAATGAAACACTTCTTGTTAGTGTACCATACGATCCACCTATATATAAATAAACAGAGAATCTTGCTTCTGCTTTATTAAATGAGGTTTCTTTAGATCTAATTATTCTACAAGATGGGCTTCCAATTGACCCATATATTTCCCAAACACTCTGGTCACCAGCCCATGATATATAATCATAACCGCCGTTAACATATGTATAATTAGCTCTAAAACTAATTTCCCAAACCCCAGGATTTAAATAATAAACTTTTCTATAGTTACAATTTACATAACCACTTCCACCTGAACAACTTCCTCCTTCAATTCCAGTTCCTTTTGTAGTAATAGTACCAGGTGAGCTTATCTTATCAGCTAATTCTACACCTGTAACAGTAATGGAACCATCTGCAAATGTAAAAACTTCTTCATAACCAGTTGAAGTATCAATTTTATCTACATTAACAGCTTGATCTGTATCATATAGCATAGAATCAAGTGGTTCTTGATTTTTTAATTTGGAAATTAGTTTATTAATAGTTTCATTGTCTACATTATATTTTTGTAACTCTTCTTTTACTTTGACTAAGTCCTTTTGTTTAAATACTAGACCAGTTTTTTGAGTTTGATCTTGATTTTTTTCAGCTGCTAATGCGATTTCATTGGGACTTACACCAATGATTTCTGTACCAAAGAATGTTGCTAAAGCTAGTCCAGAAATAATAATTGCTTTAAATAATTTCATGAAAAATTCCCCCTTTTTTTAGTAAATGAGTATATCTGAACCAATTTTAACAATTTTGTAAAAAATATTGTCGTAATTTTTTTTTACATATTTTTTGGGATTTAGATGATAAATTAGCTTTTTAATTGACTAAATATAAATACCAATATAATGTTAAAAAATAGGGAGAACTTTTCATAAAAGGCGAATTTGGTCACTTCACTGAAGAGATTGGATCATCATTAGAAAAGAATGGTGTGATTAAACTATGTAGAAAATAAATAAATGAAAAGGAGAAAGGAAGTTTATTTTGATGCAAAAAAATGTTGAAAACCTGCTCTTAACTGCATTTTGTGTAGCGTTAATTGCTATGTTTGGTAGCTTATATCTTTCGGAAGTTTTAAAATATGAACCTTGTAAATTATGCTGGTTTCAAAGAATTATGATGTATCCACAAGTTTTAATATTAGGTGTAGCGATAGTTAGAAAAGAAACAAGCATTGCACTCTATACGAGTATTTTATCATCTATCGGTATTATCTTTTCTACTTATCATTATTTAACACAGCAATTTACTTTGTTTCAAGAAAGTTCTCTTGCTTGCGGTAGAGTTTCGTGTACAGATAAGTATATAAATTGGTTTGGGTTTATAACTATTCCTTTCCTAGCACTTATTGCTTTTATTATTATATTGATTGCTAGTCTACTTATTTTGAAAAGAACTAAGGGATAAATAAAGATTCCTATCATTGTTAGTAGCGAAATAAAGAAAAGGAGAAAATTATGACCAAAGGAGTGGGAATTTTGTTGTGCATTTTCATTTCTTCATTACATGAATAATTTGCTTTTGTTATTCCATACTATTCCTGTTGTTAATTTTTTAAACAGGAGGAGATTTTCTTGATGCAAAATGGACAAAATCAAATGCACCAAAATGTACAAACAGGGCAAGTTCCTCAATACATGAATCATGGTGGGCATGAAGTATTCGACGTGCATGAGGTATTAACTGGTACTATTAATGCGTTAGACACTTATAAGCTTTTAGAGCAGCATGTACAAGATCCTGAATTGCGTGATATGCTCAATAGACAATATCAATTTATTCAAGAAGAGTACAATCTAACATTGCAAAGCTTTCAAACAGGTCAAGATCCTGTTAAAAGAACAGAACCATATATGATGAAAGAGGGCAATGATTTCACCTTTGGGTTAGTGCCAACAACGCCTGCAAAACCAATTCAAAACATATCAGAAATAACTGATCAACAAGTTTCTGTTGCTATGCTTAATGCGATGAAAGCTTCTGCAGCAATGAAAACGATGGCAGCAACAGAAACAACCAACCCAGTTGTTCGCAGAGTGATTGCTGCATCCATTCCAAACTGTATTGAAATGGCATACGAAATCTCATTATATCAAAACAAACATCATTACTATCAAGTGCCACAGCTTGCAGCGCAAGATATGCAGCAGCTTTTAAATGCTTATGCGCCAGCCACACCAACCCAAATGCAGCAGCAAATGACGAATCCTAACATGCATTAATAGGTGCACAGTCACTAAATGAAAGGCTCTGTTAAACTTGCTTGTTGATTTCCGCTCCAGGCATTCGCTTTCCGCGGGCGGTCCGGGAGCCTCCTCGGCACTTTGCGCCTGTGGGGTCTCCCTTTGACTCTCTTTTCCCGCAGGAGTCTCACACCTTCCGCTCCAATCAACAAAGTATCAAAATCAACAATTAGCTTTAACACAGCCAGATGAAAAAAAGCTAACTCAAAAGGTCGTTGAAAAACGTCTTTTGATGTTAGCTTTTTCACTCTTACTGAAAAATCATTCAACCGGCAAACGATGGCTTCCTTGAACTATTCTGATTGGACGTGGAGCCTCAAAATAATCTTTTGTTGGTATTCCAAGTAGAATAAAACGGATACTTTCAATTAAGCTCTCTTTTTTTAGTTCAAAGGGGATGATTATTTTGGAAAAGGCAGGGATGAACAGTTTTTGAGAATTCCCTACTGTATAATCTGTCATCATCATTAATTGTCCTTGCATTTCTCGATCATATTTATTGTTTATGCTCAAGTAATAAGTTCCTTCTTTTAATTCGTCTGCTTCCTTAAATAAGTTTTTATCCTTATATATGGTGATAGGAAGACCTTTTTGTGTTGGTTTCTCTATTCGTTTTGGCACGACGTATAGATGATTGGCAACTGGTGCTGGATTTGCACCTTTTACATCAAGGGAAAAATAAAGATGTGTGATATACCAGTTAGAATGACGTTTCTCCCATTCATCTGAATGCTTATAATCGTCAAAATATTTTTCTGTAAATAAGTAAATCATTTGTTTGCCGGCTGGTATATTCGATAAGGAGTAGTTTAATTGGACTTCTCCACATTTAGGTACATCTATCATATGAAAATATCCTTTTTTTCCATTTAAAGTGATTAAAAGAGGGGATGCACCATTCTCCATTACTGCATAAAAAACGACTTTTTCGTCCTTTGATGTATTATGTTTTAATATATGAGTACCTTCAAAAATGCCATTTTCATTTGTTTTGAAATCTAGTTTATTTAAATCGTTTATATATTCCGGTGTAGTACTTATTCTAGTCGTTCGACTTTCCGAGTATATTTTTTCAAATGAATCCATAGCTCCTCCTTTAATAGAATAAGGCATCTTCTTTCATCTAACCTTCATTAGATATAAGCCAACTATTATTTTTCGAACAATAGATATTACCTCAGTGTCATTTTTTATGCATGAACTCTTAGTAAATTGTATATATTTCCATTGTATATCTTTGTTACTATTTCTATCAATTGGCTGTTTTCTCAAAGTTTGTTGTTTTTTACGTAAAATATTGGAAGAAGAAGTACTCAGCAGACTGAATACACGTAGACTCCTGTGGGAATGCGAGAAAGACTCGGGCGCCACAGGAGCGTATGCGACGGCACTGAAAAAGTGTTTTATTAGATAAATTATAGGTGAAACACTTAAATATATTAGGGTAAAAATGGTATAGAGAGTTTGAAAACGACCATCATGTTGGTTAGGAGAGGCGTCCGCACGACTCCTGCGGGATTAGCGAGACAGGCGAGACCCTGCAGGAGCGTAGCGACGAAGCGGCTCGGCGCTCGCCCCGCGGAAAGCGTGTGGTAAGCCTCGGAAAACCAAACGAAAACCTCTTCGTTGCTTAGATTGTCACTACCTATATTTTATAGCATTCACTTTTTCAGTGGCCTCGAGGTACGAGTGAGGAGGCTCGAGCTCGCTAAACGGACGAAGTGTATTCAGGCTGCGGGTTTAAAAGCAACAATCTATACGAAAACAGCCTATCAATTAAATCGACTTTGTTCCCTTGAAAATGTTATAATTTTCAAAAAAGAACAGCTATAATAATGAATGGAATAGCTAAGGATGAGTAGTTGAATTTATAAAATGTCTTCCATAGACAGGAGCAATTGTAGGAGGAATAGGGATGGATGGAGAAAAAATCTTGATTGTCGATGATGATGATGACATTAAAGAAGTGTTGAGGTTGTATTTACATAAAGAAGGATTTCAAATTTTTTGTGCACACAATGGTTATGAGGCATTAACGATAATGGACATGCAAGAACCTGATTTAATTTTCCTTGATATTGTTCTTCCTGATCTCGATGGCTTTGAAATTTGTCAATTAATAAGAAAGAAAACGGATGTTCCAATCGTATTTTTAAGCTCTAAAGAAGAGGATATAGATAAAATATTAGGGTTAAGAATTGGGGGGGATGATTATATTACAAAGCCATTTAGTCCAGGTGTTTTAATTGCAAGAATTAAAGCACATTTAAGGAGAAGTCGTCAACACCGCTCCAAGCTAAATGACAATAAAAAAAATGAAACGAGAGAAAGTGTATTATCATTTCCTGAACTTTCCATTGATTTAGAAAGCTGTGTAGTGAAGAGGAATAATACGACCATTTCTCTCTCGACAAAAGAATTTCAGTTACTATGCTTATTAGCTAAAAATCCTGATCGTGTTTATCCTATTGAGCAATTATTTCAGAACATATGGGGAGAAGACAGCCTAGGAGATAATCGAACGGTTATGGTTCATATTAGCAATTTACGAAAGAAAATAGAAATAGATCCTTCAAAACCTATGTATATTTTAACGGTAAGAGGGATTGGATATAAATTCAATGGCTTTCGGGATCTGTAACGCATCTCTTTTGTAAAAAATTTCTCACCTCTGTAGTTGATAAACCTAATTTTTTTGCTTGCATGATAAGAAGGTACCATTCCTGATCAATTTTTCGTTCTAAATGGTAAAGGTTAGGCGTTTCGAAATGAGTATTTTCAACCGGACTTTTCATTTTTACCCCCCACTTAATAATATTTCTACTAACAGAATAATAAAAATATTATAATTTCAGTATAAATCTACCTTAAGTTTTGCTAAAGTTTTATGGAAAAAGGGCTGCGCTGCGCTTACTTACAAAACTAATGAAAGAAATACGCTGCTGTTTCTTTTTTCTTCTATATTAATATTTAGCCATCATGTGTGAGAATCTACTTTTTTTGTCAAACTAACCTTAAAGCAAGGGTGATGATAAATGATGCAGTTAATTGGTTATAAAGTCGATAAATTATTAGAGTCAAATACATTTTGGAATTATTATTCCGCTTATTCCGCGGTTGATAAAAAAGAAGTCATCATTAGAATGGTAAATAAGCGTTATCAAGATATGTATGATGCAGATGATTTACAAAAGGAATATCATTTCAGCATCCCGTTTTCTCCCAACCTATCTCTATTAAAATACGAAAAAAAGGGTGAAAGCGGAATTTTTGTTTATACACCTTTTCGTGTAAAGTCTTTAGAAGTATTTTTATCCTTAAGATCTGTATCTTTAACGGAATTTTTCACCATTGCTCTCGAACTGACAGAGATTATTGCAAGCATCCATGCAGAGAATATTTTGATTCGGAATTTACACCCAGCTAATATCCTCATTGACTTAATAAATAACCAAGTTGATTTAATTGGATTGCAAGAAGCTATTAACTATCGAAAGGGAAAGACACCTTTTGAAAAGGTAAAAGGAATAAATGATATCAACCACATGGCCTATTCTGCTCCAGAAATGACGGGAAGAATGGATCGAGAGGCTGATAATCGGACAGATCTATATGCTCTGGGAGTTATTTTTTATGAAATGCTTACGAAAACGTTGCCTTTTGCTAATACAGACCTAGGTGACCTGATTTACGCTCATTTTACAAAGATTCCTTTATCACCGAAACAAATCGACTCTCAAATCCCTGAAAGTTTGTCCAAACTTATTTTAAAATTATTATCGAAAATGCCGGAAGACAGATACCAATCCGCTGATAGTCTATTATTTGATTTGAAAAAATGCTTTATAGAATATAAAGAAACAGGAGTCATTCAAGATTTTATTCTCGGAACCTATGATCGAAAGAAGCCAAAAGAGCAGGCCATGTATGGACGTAGTGAAGAGCTTCATCTCCTTCTTGAAACATATGAGAAAGTAATGGCTGGACAGGTTGAAACGTTATTTGTTTCTGGTCCGTCTGGGAGCGGGAAAACGACGCTTGTCAACCAATTAAAAGCGGCAGCAGAAGAAAATGAAGGCTTTTTTCTTTCTGGTAAATTTGATCAATTATCAAACAATAAACCATTTGTTCCAATCACACAAGCTTTTCAAATGTTTGCGAGAAAAATTGTATCTTCAGGCAAAAAAACGATTCAAGAATGGAACGACTTGTTAATGAGCAAGTTAGGGGAGCAAATGAATGTTATGACTTCCTTTCTTCCTGAACTAGAGTGGATTGTGGGGGAAAAACCACATCCAGAAAATGTATCCTCTATGGAAAGCCACACAAGATTTTTATTCACTTTTCAAGCTTTTATTCAGACCATTGCAGGCAAAGCTCCCATTGTCCTATTTATTGATGATATTCAATGGGGGGATGCTGCTACTTTTGACATACTTAATTATGTAATCAAATCACCTGAACTAAAAAATATTCTGTTTATTTTCGCTTTCAGAAATGAGGAAGAGATGGGAAATAGCGAGTATATGGATAAGCTTCAAACAGAGATACAAGCAATTGGAAGATCCCACCTTTCTATGCCTTTAACCTTTTTAAAAAGAGAAGAGGTGCAAGCATGGATTTCCGATTATTATGAATTAGCTTCAGCTTCATTGAGGGAGCTGTCCTCTTACATGTATCGTGTTACATTAGGGAATCCATTTTATATTCAGCAGCTATTGCAAACTGTTGAATTTCAAAAATTGATGGAAACGTACATAACAGAAAAGGAGAATAAGCCAAGTATAGAACCTCCTCAGCTGAAATTACATGATAATGTAATTGATTATTTAGTTTTCCTTATTAATAAACTGCCAGATGATTTAATAACCCTTTTAAAAACAGCCTCTTGTTTTGGGAATGAACTAAACGTAGAGGATCTTTCACTTTTTTATGGCCAAAAGAGGGAAAATGTAAGAAAACAACTTTTACAAGCTGTGGAAGAGGGATTTATGATTCCTAAACTTTCCTCTATTATCGAGCATGATGAAAAAGAAAATCCACATTTTATGTTCATCCATGATAGAGTCCAGCAAGCGCTTTATCAAATGTTGTCCACTTCTGAAAAAGTAAAAATGCACAAAGAAATCGGTCAGTATTATGCTAAAAAGCTTCCGAGTCAAATAGACAAACAGGATCTTTTCAATGCTGTCGAGCATTTGAATAGGAGTAAAGAAGTTTTAGATGAAAACGACCGTTTCCAACTAGCTGTATGGAATAAAGAGGCTGGTGAAAAAGCAATCCTAACATCTGCTTTTGAATCCGCGTTGCAATATTTTCAAAAGGCAAAGGAGCTTCTTCCAAAAGATGCTTGGATTGATCACTATCCATTAACATTTCAAATTTATATAGGGTATGGGGAAGCAGCTTATTTAAATAGACAGTTTGCAATATCGGAACAGGCATTTAATGACTTATTAACGTATGGAAAGACAATCGAAGAAAAGTTGGAAGTGTATAACTTAAAAATTATTTTATACAATTATTTGTTTCGAGTCGAAGATGCCGTTCGTACTGGCATGGAGGTACTAAATCTTTGTGGTTGGAAAATATCCAAAAATCCACATAAGCTTGCCATTTTACAAGAGCTTTTAATAGTAAAAAGCAGATTAACGAAAAAGAAACTTAACAACCTCTTAGAATTGCCAAAAATGAAGGAAAAGCAGAAAAGGTTAATAGTACAAGTCATTAATAATGTGAATGGTTCTGCTTACCATGATAATCAAAATTTATCGGCTCTATTAATGCTTAAAGCGTTATCGTACACATTAAAATACGGAGATACAGATATTTCAGCGATTGTATATAATAACTATGCTTTAATTCAAAGTGCTGCTTTTGGAAACATAGATAAAAGCTATGAATTTGGAGAATTATCGATTAAACATGCACAAAAAGAAGGGAAAAAGAGCATTTTAGCACAAGTATATTTAGTGTATGGAATATTTATAAATCAATGGAAGAGTCACATCTCACATAATATAACCTACTTACAAAATTCGCAAAAATATAGTATCGAGTCAGGTAATATGTTTCTAGCTAGTGCAGTAAGTTCCTTTATTTCATTAATCAAATTGATTAATGGAGATTCACTTGAAAAAGTAGTTGAAGAAGTAAATAAGCAGTTTCAATTTGTCAAACAAATGAACCATGAATTATCGATAAATTTTCTACGTGAATTGGAGCATTGGCTTCAAGTTATAATGGAGAAAGATATTCAGCCTAACTATAATATTCCTTTTTTGCAGGACAGTTCTTCAAATGAAATCATGCATTATACATTACGATTGCAAATGGCGTATTTACTAAATGAAAAGGATCAAGGGATCAAAATAATCGAAAATTTAGAACCTTTGATCAATAAAACATTCATTTTAGTAAATGCTCCAGAATACTACTTTTATCATACCTTGTGGTTATGTCGTTTATATCGAGAAGCTCCAAGATCAAAGCAGGGAAAATATAAAAAAGCACTTATGCATGATTTAAAAACAATGAAAAAATGGGCGGAACACTCGCCGCAAAATTATCAACATAAATACGCAGCGATGAAAGCGGAAATCGATTCGATTGTTTTTTTTAATAAAAATAGTGAAGGAATGTACGATCACGCAATCCAAGTGGCGATGGAAAATGGATTTGTACAAGATGCAGCTATTATTAGTCAATGTGCAGGGAAATATTATAATGAAAAAGGACTTTTGAAATTAGGAAGCTTATTTATGAAAGATGCATATGATCTTTTTCAAACTTGGGGTGCTGTAAGGATTGCTGAAAAAGTTTTAGCAGCATATCCCGTTATTAAAAAAGAACTTTCTGAAGATGATAAAAAAAAGGATCTTCAAACAGGAATGGATGTAAACGCAATTATCAAAGTTTCGCAAGCTTTATCAAGTGAAATTAAACTAGAGCAGCTTGTTATAAAAATGATGCACACCTTGATAGAGATTGCAGGGGCAGAAAAAGGGTATTTATTATTAAATGAAAAAAATGATTTGCAAAAAGTAATCAAAGGGAGTAATCAAAACGGCGTAAATCTGCTTGGGAATATGGAACTCGATGCGCTGAAAAAGGAATTGGCTGTGGAATTAATCCATTACGTACATACAACATTAGAGCCGATTGTGTTGGAAGATGCCGCAAATAATGGACTGTTCACCAATGAGCGCTATATTAAAGCTTTTAAACCTAAATCAATTCTTGCTTTTCCCATTTTGCATCAAAATCGTTTAATTGGCGTATTGTACTTAGAAAACAATTTAATTACGCATGCTTTTACACAAGAAAGAATTGAAATTCTCTCCTTACTAGCTTCTCAAGCAGCGATTTCTATTCAGAACGCACAAATATATTCGATTCTTGAAGAGAAGGTAAAAGAAAGAACAATCGATTTAGAAAACGCAAATGTTGAATTAGAAAAAGCAAATCAACACCTTGAAGAAGAAAAGAAAAAAAGAAGAGAGCTTCTTTCTGATATATCACATGATTTAAGAACACCGATTACATCAATTCAAGGTTATATTGAAGCCATTTTAGATGGAATTGTCGATACTCCAAGACAGCAAACTTTTTATTTAGAACGAAGCCTAGTTCGGATTAAATCCTTAAATCGACTTATTCTTGATTTATTTGATTTATCCCAGCTTGAAATCGGCAGTATTTCCTATTCTTTTGAAGCTGTATCGATTCGCAATCTTTTTGTATATATTACAAGCTTATTTGAATTAGATGTACAGGCTGAAGGGATAGAATATAAAGTGATAATGCCTAATCTAAATGAGCTGGACTTCCCAATTGTTTATGTCGACCCTGGGAGAATCGAACAAGTTTTGGCAAATTTGATTTCCAATGCATTAAAATTCATCCAATCCGGCTACATTGAAGTTCGCCTAGAAATCAATAACGAACAACAAACAGTTTCCATGTTTGTCACAGATACTGGATCAGGAATTGATCAAGACGATTTACCGCATATTTTTGTAAGGTCTTTTACTAAAAAAGGAAAATCAAAACAGGAAGGGAACGGATTAGGTCTTGCGATTTGTAAAGAAATCATCACCGCCCATCAAGGAAATATCGAAGCGATAAGTGAAGTCGGCAGAGGAACCACCGTATATATTGAGCTTCCAATTGTTGAAATGATTGACTAGGTGCCTTGAAGATTATTGTTAAGTTGGCTGTTTTCTCAAAGTTTTTGAAAAATGGGAGAAGTACTCAGCAGACTGAATACACGTAGACTCCTGTGGGAATGCGAGAAAGACGAGACCCCACAGGAGCGTATGCGACGAGGAGGCTCGACGCTCGCCCACGGAAAGCGAAGTGTATTCAGGCTGCGAGTTTAAAAACAACAATCTATACGAAAACAGCCTTTAAGTTTAAGTACCTGCCCCTAGTGAAACAGCACTTTATTGCACTTGGGGGAGTCACTATTGCCAAGTAGTGAAAATAATTGTTAGATTTTCTAACAATGTCGTTGTATATATATCGAAAAACTGTTATATTTTTAAAAAATACAATATACAATATGCATTTTTCGATATTGAATAGTTAGAAAAAGGAGGTATAATAAAAAGGTTTGTGCTGTTTATTTAAAGCACTTGAGGTATTTGTATTTCCATGATTAAATTAATAAATGTCATAATTTTTCTAAAATTCAGGAGGTATTAAATGAAGATGAAGAAATTTTCTATTTTTATTTTAGCACTCAGTTTTGCTTTATTCCTATCTGCATGTGGGACAAGCACAGATAAAAGTGAAGGTGATACAGAATCTAAAAAGTTGAGAGTGGTGACCGATGCAGCCTACGCACCATTTGAATATATGGATAAAGGGGAAATTGTTGGCTTTGATGTAGATTTTCTTAAAGCTGTAGCAAAAGAAGCAGGCTACGAATATGAGCTTGTTCATGTTGCGTTTGAACCGCTGTTATTAGAAGTAAAAGATAAGACAGCTGATATAGGGATTTCTGCTATTACAATTAATGATGAAAGAAAACAAACATATGATTTTTCAGTGCCTTATTTTTTATCAACAAACAAAATCTTAGTTCCAGAAGGCAGTGACATTAAAAATGCAGCTGATCTAAAAGATAAGGTTGTTGCCGTTCAAAGTTCAACAACTGGACAGGAAGCAGTTGAAAAACTTCTTGGGAAAAACAATAAAAATATTAAAAAGTTTGAAAATACGAACTTGGCGATTATGGAATTAACAAGCAACGGGGCAGATGCTGTTGTTGCGGATAATACGGTTGTTGAAGAATATGCAAAAAATAATCCAGATAAAAAATTAATCGTTATTGAAGATAAAGGCAGCTTTGAACCTGAATATTATGGGCTGGCTTTTCCAAAAGACAGCAAATTAAAGGCAGACTTTGATAAAGCGATTAATACATTATACGATAATGGAACTTATGCAAAAATTTATCAAGAATGGTTTAAATCAGAACCAGATACGGAGGATTTAAAAACACAGCAGAAAAAATAGTCTTTTACAATGAAATGAAAAGGATATAAACAAAGTTGCGTAGCTCTAATGCAAAAGTGTTACGCAACTTTTCGGTTTAGAGAGGAATTTATAGGGGGAAAAATATGGACTTTCGAACGGATATTATTATAGAATATGCTCCACTTTTATTGCGAGGAACATTGCTTACGGTTGCTTTAACCATTGCAGGAATTTTAATTGGAACAGCTTTAGGATTAATAGTTGGCTTAGGAAAAATAAGCAGAAATAAAATAATTGCTTTTCCTTTTGTCTGTTTTATTACATTTTTTCGAGGCACCCCATTACTAGTACAGATTTTAATTGTTCATTTTGGTGTAGTTCCATTGTTTATAGGGGAGACGAATGCGATTGCTGCAGGGGTTATCGCGCTTTCATTAAATGCCTCAGCCTATATTGCTGAAATATTTCGAGCTGGAATTCAATCCATCGATAAAGGACAAATGGAAGCAGCTCGTTCACTTGGGATGAATCATGTTCAAGCCATGAGATATATTATTTTGCCTCAAGCATTTAAAAGAATGATTCCACCCCTTGGAAATGAATTTATTGTATTAATAAAAGATTCTTCCTTAGTTTCAGTGATTGCAGCACCAGAGCTTATGTACTGGGGAAGAGCGATGGGTGCCGAATATTTCCGCGTATGGGAGCCATACCTTTCTGCTGCATTTATCTATTTATTATTAACGTTGATATTAAGCTTCTTGTTAAATCGACTTGAAAGAAGGTTGGCAGTGAAATGATTAAAGTGGAAAAATTAAAAAAGTCATATGGTGAACATGAGGTTTTAAAGAATATTAACATAGAAATAAAACCACAAGAGGTTGTCGTTGTTATAGGACCTTCAGGATCTGGAAAATCAACATTTTTAAGATGTATCAATCTGTTAGAAAGCATTACAGAGGGACATATATACATAGAAGGTATTGATATTTCAGATAAAAAAACAGATATAAATAATATTCGAACAGAAGTAGGAATGGTATTTCAGCAATTTAATTTATTCCCTCATATGACGGTACTTGAAAATATTATGCTTTCTCCTATAAAGGTAAGAAAAATGGAAAAAGAAAGTGCTCGGCAAAGAGGGTTGGAGCTGCTGAAAAAAGTTGGGCTGGAAGTGAAAGCCAATGTATATCCAGATTCATTATCTGGTGGACAAAAACAGCGTGTTGCTATCGCAAGAGCACTTGCAATGGAACCGAAAATCATGCTGTTTGACGAACCAACTTCAGCATTAGATCCAGAAATGGTTGGTGATGTGCTAGAGGTGATGAAGCAGTTAGCAAAAGAAGGAATGACGATGGTAGTCGTGACTCATGAAATGGGTTTTGCAAAAGAAGTAGGCGATCGCGTCATATTTATGGACGGTGGATATGTGGTGGAGGAAAATATTCCAAGTGAATTATTTGCCAATCCCCGTGAGAGCAGGACAAAATCTTTTTTGAGCAAAGTACTCTAGAATAGGTTTTTTAAAAAGTTCAGAAACAAGTATTAACCCTATAAAATTCTATACGAAAACAGCCAATTAAATAGGTATATCTAAACGCAAAGAAGCTATTATTCTTTGCGTTTAATCTTGATGTATGAATCATGTTGTCGATGCATATCTTTAAAAATGTAGAAAAGAAACGATTTCTTTAGTTAGGCAAATGAATAGGATAGATTTTATTCGTTATGATAAACCCAATTTTTAATTTGCTTCATTCACTGATAAATATAGTGGATTAAATAAAAAACGTAAACGTTTACTATTAAATTGTTGACTGTTATGAAGTGACATGGTAAATTTAAGAAAAGTAAACGTTTACATTAATGTGGAGTTTGCTTAAAGGTAAACGCTACTTTCGTTGAGTTTTGTTTAATTGTATTAAAATGGTTTAGGTTTACCGTAAACGTAAACGTTTACGCAAGTTCGAATTTGCTAATGACGTAAACGTTTACTTAGGTAAAGGGTTGCTAATTAAGTAAGCATGAGGAGTGTGTTCAATGAAAATGAAATGGTGGCAGACTGCAGTGGTTTATCAGATTTACCCGCGAAGTTTTCAAGACAGCGACGGTGATGGAATTGGTGATTTAAAGGGTATTATCCGTCGATTAGAGTATTTAGAAAAATTGGGGATTACCGCTATTTGGCTAAGTCCAGTATACCAATCACCGAATGATGATAATGGCTACGATATTAGTGATTATGAAGCTATTATGACGGAATTTGGCACGATGGATGATATGGATGAGTTGATTAAACAGGCTGACCAGCGAAACATCAAAATCATTATGGATTTGGTTGTTAATCATACATCAGATGAGCATAAGTGGTTTATAGAATCTCGTAAAAGCAAAGACAATCCATATCGTGACTACTACGTCTGGCGAGATCCTGTAAACGGCGAGGCACCTAATTCACTGAAATCAACTTTTAGTGGTTCAGCATGGGAATATGATGAAGAAAGTGGTCAATATTACTTACATCTATTCAGCAAAAAACAACCAGATTTAAACTGGGAAAATGAGAAAGTTAGACAAGAAGTCTGGGATATGATGAATTTTTGGCTCGAAAAAGGTGTTGGCGGATTTCGAATGGACGTAATTGATTTAGTTGGAAAAATTCCAGACAAAGAAATAACAGGAAATGGCCCCAAATTGCATGATTATTTACAAGAGATGAATAGGGAAACCTTTGGCAAATACGATGTGTTGACAGTAGGAGAAACATGGGGAGCTACACCAGAAATTGCTAAGCTTTATTCTAATCCAAAACGCAATGAGTTATCCATGGTCTTCCAGTTTGAGCATATTGGTTTAGACCAACAGCCTGGCAAAGAAAAATGGGACCATAAACCGCTTGAGGTGAATGAGTTAAAGCAGGTCCTTAGCAAGTGGCAAACAGCATTAGGCAATGAGGGTTGGAACAGTTTGTTTTGGAATAACCATGATCTGCCAAGGATTGTATCTCGTTGGGGAAATGATACAGCCTATCGTGTGGAAAGTGCAAAAATGTTTGCGATTTTACTGCATCTGATGAAAGGAACACCTTACATTTATCAAGGGGAAGAAATTGGCATGACCAATTACCCTGTCAATGATATAAGTGAAGTTGAGGACATTGAAAGCATAAACATGTACCATGAACGTTTAGCGAATGGCTATAAAAAAGAAGAAATTATTGCTTCTATTAATTCTAAAGGGCGAGATAACGCTCGGACACCGATGCAATGGGACGATACAGAAAATGCAGGCTTTACAACTAGAACACCTTGGCTGCATATCAATCCAAATTATCATGAGATAAATGTAGCTGCAAATCTAGCAGATTCGAATTCTATTTTTTACTGCTATCAAAAATTAATTCAATTAAGAAGCAAGAATCCAATTGTTGTTTGGGGAGAGTTTGAATTAGTGACGGATGTACCTGAGCAAGTCTTTATGTATCTGCGTCGTTATGAAGGCCAAACTTGGGCTGTAATTGCCAATTTTGGGGAAGAAAATACAACTCTTCAACTACCAGATTTGGGACAAAGTGATGAGGTAATTATCAGCAATTATGAAAAATTATCGGCTGACTTTAATCACTTGGATTTAAGACCATATGAAGCATTCGCAGTAAAACTATGACGTTGGTTAAATGATTTGGCTGATTTCTCAAAGTTTGTTGTTTTTTACGTAAAAAATGGAAGAAGAAGTACTCAGCAGCCTGAATACACGTAGACTCCTGTGGGAATGCGAGAAAGACGAGACCCCGCAGGAGCGTATGCGACGAGGAGGCTCGACGCTCGCCCACCGGAAAGCGAAGTGTATTCAGGCTGCGAGTTTAAAAGCAACAATCTATATGAAAACAGCCAATGATTTAAATCGTATGAAAACCTAATAATCAGGAGGAAACATTCATGAAGAAATTTTTCTCATTAAGTGCTGTATTGCTGCTGTTACTTGGTGTTTTGGCAGGATGTGTTAAAATGGGCTCCAGCTCTGAAGATGCGGAAACAAAAACGGTTGCATCGACAGAAGAATTAAAACCTTTCGGGAAATATGAAAAAACCGTTACTTATACTGTTGGGAAGGCAACACCAGGTATTCCTAAACTACCTAATGGGCAAACATACGAAGACAATGCTTACACACGTTACTTAAAAGAAAAGCTGAATATTCAAAATAAAAATATGTTTGAAGCGCAAAATGGGGAGAACTACGATCAGAAAGTTTCTATGGCAGTAGTATCAGGTGATTTACCTGATATTATGTCAGTTAATGCAGATACATTACGGGAATTGGTCGAAAATGACATGATTGCTGATTTGACAGATGTTTATGAAACGAGTGCTTCTGATTATGTGAAAGATAAATATAATTCTTACGAAGGGCGAGCATTAGAGGCAGCGACATTTGATGGTAAACTAATGGCCTTGCCATCAACACAAAATGCAAACATCCCAACAATGCTATGGCTGCGTAAAGATTGGTTAGATAAGCTTAGATTAGATGAACCGAAGACCATTGATGATATGGAGAAAATTTTAACACAATTTGTCCAAAAAGATCCAGGCGGCAACGGTAAAGGAAAAACGGTCGGTTTAGCCCTTTCTAAATCAGTTGGTGGGTTATACGGATCATTGTTCCAAGCTGATAATATCTTTGCAATTCATCATTCTTTCCCACGTCAATGGATTGAACAAGATGGGAAAGTAGTTTATGGGTCTATTACGGATGAAACGAAACAAGGATTAGGCATATTAGCAGATTGGTACAAAAAAGGTTTGATTGATCCACAGCTTGCTGTACGTGATAGCATTGAATCATTGATTGCAAGTGGTGAAGCTGGTGCGTTCTTTGGCCCTTGGTTCTCACCTGACTATCCGTTGAACGATGCAAGAAAGAATAATGAAGATGCCGATTGGCAGCCATACATCATTTCTCAAGATGGCAGTGGTGAAATCACAGCCTACACACAGAACCCAGCCAGTGAATTTTATGTGGTAAGAAAAGGCTTTGAACATCCAGAATTACTGCCTAAAATAGCAAGCGCGTTAAACGATAAGTTAGTTCGGGAAGATCTTAACTACCAGCCAGTTATTGATTTTAACAAAGGAGGTTTTGATGGTGGGAAGCCATTAAATATTGCTGTTAACTTTAATGATGCAACGGCACAGATGTATAAGGATCTTAAAGCAGTTGTTGATGGTGAAAAAGATTTTGAGACATTAACGCTTGATGATCGCACGTCCTATCAAAAGATTGAAGGTTATTTAAAAGATCCAGCAAAAGCAGATGCTAACCAATGGAGCGGCTATATGTCTAGAATGGTAGCTGGCAAGTTAATGGCTGATACAAAGGTTAACGAAATAAACCCTGTTTTCTTTGGCCAAACACAAAGTATGAAACTAAAATGGGCTAACTTAGTTAAATTAGAAGATGAGGCGTTCTTGAAGATTGTAACTGGTGAAGAAGATTTAGATTACTTCGATAAGTTTGTTAATACATGGAAGAAAACAGGCGGCAGCGATATTACCAAAGAAGTATCTGAAGCTATTAAAGAAAAATAATAAGAGGTGGGTACAAGTTAATAATTGTATATAGGCATTTTTTCTAAAAGTTTGTTGTTTTTGATTAAAATAATAAACATAGCTAAAGCACTGAGCAGCCTGAATACACGTAGACTCCTGCGGGAAAAGCGAGAAAGACGAGACTTGAGCAGGAGCAAAAGCGACGGCACTGAAAAAGTGTTTAATTAGATAAATTATAGGTGAAACACTTAATTTATTAGGATAAAAATGGTATAGAGAGTTTGAAAACGACCATCATGTTGGTTAGGAGAGGCGCCCGCACGACTCCTGCGGGATTAGCGAGACAGGCGAGACCCTGCAGGAGCGTAGCGACGAAGCGGCTCGGCGCTCGCCCCGCGGAAAGCGTGTGGTAAGCCTCGGAAAACCGAACGAAACTTCTTCGTTGCTTGGATTGTCACTACCTATATTTTAAAGCATTCACTTTTTCAGTGGCCTCAGCAAAAGCGACGAGGAGGCTCGGCACTCGTCCGCGGGTTAAATAACAACAGTCTATACGAAAAGAGCCTTTCTATAAAATATTTTGTTGAAAGAGGGTACCGTGGGAAATGGAAATAAAAAATAAACATGTAGACCAGTTGCAATATCCTCTAAAGATGACACCGGGAAGGAAAAAAAAGAAAAAACGTAAAGGTCAGCTGGAGTATCATTTAATGATGGCACCGGGCATGATTTTTTTGATTATTTTCAGTTTTGTGCCGATGTTTGGGATTATCATGGCATTCCAAGACTATGTACCTGCTAAAGGTATTTTAGGGTCTAACTGGGTTGGTTTGGACAACTTTAAATACATGCTGCAAATTCCGGATAGCATGAAGATTCTAAGGAATACAGTGATTATTGCAGTTGGTAAAATTATTCTCGGAACTTTAGTACCTATTATCTTTGCATTATTGTTAAACGAAATTAGATTGAAATGGGCTAAAAAATCCATTCAAACCATTGTCTATTTGCCAAACTTCTTATCTTGGGCAGTCGTGGCAGCGGTAGTAATTAACGTATTTGACTATCATGGACCAGTGAATGATTTCTTACAAGCACTAGGATTTAAACCAGTTTTGTTCTTAGCGAGCAATGATTGGTTTAGAGAAATTATGGTTGTATCAGACGTTTGGAAAGGTTTTGGATATGGTGCAATCGTGTATTTGGCCGCATTGACAGGGATTGACCCTGGTCTTTATGAGGCATCTTCGATTGACGGGGCTAATCGCTTTAAACAATTGCTGCATATTACCATACCTGGAATTTTGCCGACCATTATGCTGATTTCAGCACTTAATCTAGGGAACATTCTGAATGCTGGTTTTGACCAAATCTTTGCCTTATATAACCCGATTGTGTATGAAACTGGGGATGTTATTGATACTTATGTGTACCGCGTCGGTCTGTTGGGACAACAATATAGTTTTGCGACAGCAATTGGCCTATTGAAATCTGTAGTATCCTTTACGCTGCTTATAGCAGCTAACAGATTATCTATGAAACTAGTAAACATGCGGATCTTTTAAAAGGGGAGTGAAAGTGGATGAGATCAAAAACGTTTGGAAGTCGATCAGCAGATATATGTATTTGGGCTGTGTTATTGCTGTTGACGGCGCTGTGTTTTTTACCGCTGCTTAATATGGTGTCTATCTCATTTAGCGACAAATCTGCGGCTCAAGCGAATCTTGTTGGTTTATTGCCAGTTCATTTTAATTTTAGTGCGTATCAGCTGTTGCTAGAAGATACACAGTTTTGGCGTTCATTTATGATTTCTGTGGAAAGAGTTGTGTTAGGGACCGCGTTGAATTTGCTGTTATCGGTTCTGATGGCCTATCCACTGTCGAAAAGTAAAAGGGAATTTGGTGCACGCAATATTTATATGAATCTTATGATTTTTGCGATGCTTTTCTCAGGTGGGATGATTCCAATTTTCATCGTTGTTAAGAGCTTAGGTTTGATTGATACCATTTGGTCGCTTATTTTACCAGGAGCGGTGCCGATCTTTAACGTTATCTTGTTAATGAACTTTTTCAAGAGTATTCCAAATACGTTGGAAGAAGCTGCCATTATGGACGGTGCGTCAAAATTAAAAATTTTGTTCAAGATCTACTTGCCAATTTCACTGCCTGCATTAGCAACGATTGGACTTTTTTCCATGGTGGGGCATTGGAATGATTACTTCAGTGGTTTGCTTTATATGAACAGTTCTGCTAACTATCCACTGCAAACTTATATTCAACAATTAACCGTTGACGTTACTAAAGTTACGGATCCGTCACAATTAAAGGCTTTAGCATCGGTTTCAAACAAAACTCTGAATGCGGCTAAGATTGTGGTCTCTATTATTCCGGTGCTGTTAATTTATCCGCTGCTGCAAAAATATTTTGTAAGCGGGTTAGTCATTGGGTCTGTCAAAGAATAACACAAGTTTATTTGTTTTATAGGGAGGTGCAAAATGAACAGGTCCCATCTCAGTAATAATATGATCAAGAGGCTCTATATAATTCTAAAACTGACGGGTATTTGGTGGCTATTTAATGCACCGTATGTATTTTTAGGAGTAAATCTTTTGGCTGCTCCAGATGTAGCAAGCGTACACACGATAGTCATCATCGGTATTGTCTTATTGCCGTTTGTGGCAATACCAGCGACGGTAGCTGCCTTGGCAATTGCAAGAAGATATGTAAAGGGTGATGATTCGTTTCCATTTTTTAAAGCATTCTGGAATTATTATAAAAGAGAGTATGTAAAAAGTATGGTCTTAGGCTGTCTAAATGCCATAGTTTTGATTGTCTTTTACCTGGCACTAAGGTATTATGCCGCGCTGTCTTCACCATTGGCAATCGTCTTTTACGTGTTGGTCATCTTGACACCATTTTTCTTTTTGTACGTTTACAGTTTTCTAGTAGATCAGGAGCTGCCATTGAAGGCGTACCTGTACAATACGATATTTCTATTGCTTATGCATCCTTTGAATACTATTCTCATGATTTTGAATGTCCTGGTTGCAGCTTACATTTTGTGGGTGGTATTACCGCCATTATTAATCTTTATTTTACCAGGATTGTCAGTACTAATTGTGACTTATTTTTATCAAAAGAGTATGGGTCTTGAAATAAAAAAACAAGAAATCAGATTATAAACTTTATGCAAATCAGTAATCCATATCGGGGTGCGTCAATACGCAGGCTAGCTTCTCATTGACTTTAAAAAAGTAAGGTGATATATATATTTATTAAACGTTTACGTAAAAGGGCTGAGAACATGAATGTAACGATAAAGGATATTGCACGTATAGCGAAAGTATCGACAGCAACAGTTTCAAGAGTTCTTAATGGGGTTGGGGGCTACAACGAAGAAACGAAAAAAAAAATAATGAACGTAGCAAACGAACTAGGGTATAGAAGAAATGAAAATGCACGGAGTCTTGTTAAAAACTCCAGCAATATCATTGGGGTTATTATGCCGAATGTTGCAACGATTTTCTATGGAGATATTGTAAGTGGAATAGAGAGTGTTGCCTATAAGAACGGTTATAGTGTGATCATTTCGCATTCTGGTGTTAATGGAGATAGGTTAGTAGAGTGTGTCAAATTAATGGCAGAAAGAAAAGTTGATGGATTAGTGATTGTTACAGTCGAGTTAAGCAAGGACCAAATAAAGTTGGTGAAATCACTGAATATTCCCCTTATATTATTATCTACTGATACACCAGATAAAGATGTTCCTTATATTAAAGTGAATGACTTTGACGCAGCGTATTCTGCAACTCAATACCTAATTGAAAATGGACATGAAATAATCGGGTTAGCGGGTGTAAACCCTAAGGACAGGGTAGCCGGGATACCTAGGATAGAAGGTTATAAAAAAGCATTAGAAGACAATAGTTTATCTTTTGATGCAAAATTAGTAAAACATGGAGATTTTAGTTTCTACTCAGGCAAAGAAGCAATGGAATCTTATCTGCAAGAAAAAGCAGATTTATCTGCCGTTTTTTGTGTTAGTGATGATGTGGCATTAGGAATTATTTCTGTAGCATATGATTATGGTATAAAGGTTCCTGATGATTTATCTATTATTGGCTATGATAATACGAGAGTTGCAGAAATGTCTATTCCACCATTAACTTCTATTGGGCAGCCCTTTTGGGAGATGGGGAATGAAGGATGTAAAATAGTGATAGAAGCAATTCAAAGTAAGAAAGAAATTCCATCTGAAATTATACCTTACCGATTAGTAGTACGAAAATCTGTAAAAAAAATAAATTAGTTATTTAGCAATAATGAAACTTTTTCCATCGTATGATCGTATATTCATTTAACTTAACGAATCATAGCTGCCTATTTCCCTATTAGAATGGCAGGGGAAAAGGAAGGGGTTGGAAAATGCTAAATATCTTTTTTATTCTGATTTTCATTAGCAGCGTCTATTATCTACTTAAGTATCGATTAAATATAAAAAAAGCAGTGGAAATTTCAACAGATGCTATTTATCCTCAACAAGAAGACGAATTTTGCAGTATTCTAATCCCAAATGAATGGAAAGAGATGGAATGCCTCTCAAAAAGTACGAGATCCTACCAGTTTGTTAAATGGGGGACTGTTGCAGCACTAGTATTTTTATCCGGCATATTAATCATTTTACTTGCAACAGACTGGTTAGAGTCAATGTATTTAAGTGCTGCCTACTGGTGGTTTTACATTATAATCTCGATTAGGCATCGTGGAAATCTATTCATTTTAAAAGATGGACTAATAATAAATGGAAAGTACTATTTGACAAATGAAATAAAGTCGTACGAAACAGAACAAATTATCAGATGGCATGAGCTTTATGGTTTACATTCTCGCTTGAATAATGCCTATAAATTGACTATTAATGTGAAAAAGAAGTTTTCTCCATCAAATATGATCGTCGTTGAAGACCGTATTCATCTTGAAAAAATTATATTATTGCTTGAAGAGCAGGGGATCCCTTATGTAGAAAAAAAGGAGAAAGGTCATTTGATGATTGGAAATGATCGTAATAAAGCTTAGGTTAGGCACTTTCCAAATAAGGGGAGTGTCTCAGGCTGTCGACAAACGCTCGATTTCTTCGTTGTTTATCTTGGCTGTTTTCTCAAATTTTATTGTTTTTTCCCTACACACTTAAAAAATTACGGATGAATGGACACTGCTGTTCCTATTGGAACAATCCTTGATAATTCCTCTACATCTTTATTAAACATTCGAATACAGCCTTTTGATACGGCTTTGCCAATCGAACTAGGATCATTCGTTCCATGAATACCATAGTGTTCTTTAGATAAACTCATCCACATGGTACCGAATGGACCTCCAGGATTTGGAGCTTTATTGATAATGATAAACTTTCCAACTGGTGTCCCGAATAATATTCTTCCAACAGCAATCGGATATTGTTTTTGCAATACACCGTCTTTTAGCAGTTTCAGCCAACGATTATTAACAGATACATCAATCTGATATGGAATGGTTTCAGTTAGAGGAAAACCCGGTATTACAATGGATTGACCAGGATAAATAACATTTGGATTTATAACAGGGTTAGCACGAATGATTGCCGACAGTGGTGTACGATAGTCTTTTGAAATCTGAGTCAGTGTTTCACCTGGTTTAACGGTATGAATCAGTCTAAACACCTCCATAGGTTATAAGGTTCACACTACATTCTATGTAGATGATAAAAATTGATTCCTATAGGAATTCGCTTTTAAAGTGATAGCTTCCTAAGAAAATTCCAAAGGATATATTGAATCTAAAAAGAGGAGCACGAACATTATGAGATTAGATATGGTAGGTCTTAAGGTAAAAAATATGGCAAGGTCTTTGATGTTTTACCAGGCATTAGGTTTTGACATTTTAGCAGGAGGTCCTGATGAACCTTATGCAGAGTTAAAAAATGATGGAGTGCGTATTTCTTTAAATTTGCTGGATATGCTGACAGAGGTTTATCAAGTGTCTTTAGCAGATGTTCAAGAACCAATTGGAACTGTAATTCCAAAAGTGGAGCTGGCTTTTATTATGGATGAAGTGAAAAGTGTGGATAAAAAATGTCAGGAATTAAAAGAGCAAGGGTATGAAATTTATTGTGAACCATGGGATGCATTTTGGGGTCAACGCTATGCCATTATTAAAGATCCAGATGGCAACCTTCTAAGTATTTTCGCGAATTTAGATGGAAAAATATAAAGCAAAAGTTATAGATGGAGAAAAGAACGAAATTGCAGAAATAAAATGGGAGGATGTTGGTACTGCTAATAATGTAATGCCTTACCATTCAGGTGAAATAGAGAGCTTATAAAAATCTTAATCACCTTATATTTTTCAAAAGTGAATGTTAATGAATCTTTTCAATGAACAGGTGCGTTTCTGTACGATACAGGAACGTTCTTTTTATTAGAGTAAGTATAAAAAATTTTTTCGATGTTTATGGTATTCGAATGTAAACTTTTCTTTTTGATAAACGTCTAGTAAGCAGGAGGATGAAGATGGATGACATAAATAAAAATAATCAACTAAATTCAGAGCTTAATATCGTATATCGATACTTATGTAAAATAGGTATATCTCAGACAGATGCAGAAGATGCTGTTCAAGATGCAGCGGTTAAATATCTACAGCATTATGATTCAATAAAAACGTCCAAGGTACGCAGTTGGCTATTCCGTGTTGCCTTAAATTCTCACTATGACCAATATCGAAAACAACAAAGGTATGATCTAAATGAAAACATGGAAACAGTAAAAATCGATTTCAATAAGCTTCCTGAAACCATATTTCTTGATAAGGAACGGAACATGGGACTTAAACAGGCAATTTTTAAATTAAAACCAAAATATCAAGAGCTCTTGTTATTAAAGTATTATTCTGGTTTATCTTATGATTCCATTTCAGCATTATTAAATATGAGTATTGGCTCAGTAAAAACGAATTTATATAGGGCGAGAAAACAATTGGCAAAAGTATATAAGGAGGAAAGTCATGGATGATAAAAATTCCAAAACAGAGAAAGAAATTGATTTTTTAAGCAAACCATCATTACAGGTGGCTATAAAAAAGGCAAAAAGAAAACAAATGATTAAATACATACTTATTGCATCTATTACCACGATTATCTTATTGTTTATTGTCTTTAATGGCAGCCAGTAT
The DNA here is from genome assembly GCF_052663115.1 of Niallia yueguangensis. NCBI lineage: Bacteria > Bacillati > Bacillota > Bacilli > Caryophanales > Bacillaceae > Niallia > Niallia yueguangensis. The sequence continues at coordinate 24,682 of NZ_JBQTCX010000028.1, read as the reverse complement.
ATTCTAAATAAAAAACTGGACAATAATGAATCTCTTTATGACAGTATTCATGGAGCTAATATTTCTTACGGAAATACATGGTATAACCATGATATATTTAGTGTAACTGCAGAGACAACATACCGTAAAAATATGGGTGACCGCTCCATACTTTGGGATAAAAAAACAGAGGAAATACCTTTATTTGGCAGAAAAAAACTGATTGAAAGAGGAAGCGGAATGATGGAAATGTATGCACTAAATGATAAGGATAAACGGGAAGTTCGTTATAATGACTTTAATAATGAACGCAAAATAGATTTTTATTATCCTAAATTATCGTACGATTTTTTACCAGACGAAATAGATATCGTAGATTCATTACATGAACATGTAATAATCGAGATTGCATTATCATTTAAAGAACCAATGACCATAGATGAATTAGGCAGCCGACTTGGATATAAAAATGTTAATTGGCTATGGGCTGATACAACAACTTCAGCTCAAATGGAAAGAATGGAAAAGGAATTGGATCATGATAGTTTAAAAACAAAAGGCGGAGGAGGAGCCTTTGGAATAGATGTTCAGTCTGAAACTCCTTACTCTGAGGAGATAAATCAGATTTTTATTAATAAATTATATGAACTAGACGAAACAAATCAGCACAAAGGTGAGGTTAGAGAGGCTCTTAAAGGAATTAAAGAGGCTACAAAATCAAATAGCAAAGAATTAAAATACAATGGAGCAGTAGTAACTGGTACTAAAAAGGAACTCCAACGATTTCAAAAATTAGATTTCATTCGTGCTTCTGTTCTTGGAGCAACGATTGATAAGTATTAATGTAATTTCTAAATGAATAGGAAACCTTTTAGGATTCTAATTTACTATTTTTCAAAATAGTTGGAATGAAAATATAGGATGAATAAGGAGCGAATAAAGTAAATGAATTTATCCCACTTACCACGCAAAAAATATACAAACTCTTATACACCTTTGGAAAAATTGGAGTCACTGTCAGAAGTACTTGGGGGACCAACTATTTATATGAAACGTGATGATTTACTAGGTCTAACTGCCGGAGGAAATAAAACTAGAAAACTAGAGTACTTAATAGCAGATGCTCAAATGCATGGTGCAGATGTTCTAGTTACTTGTGGAGCTGTTCAATCGAACCATTGTCGCTTAACTCTAGCTGCTGCTGTAAAAGAAAAAATGAAATGTGTGCTTGTACTTGAAGAAGGGGAGAATAAAGCGAGTGATATGCCAACAGGAAATTATTTTCTATATCATCTTCTTGGTGCTGCAGACATGAAATTTGTTCCTGAAGGCACAGATCTCATGCAAGAGATGAAAAAGGTGGAAAAAGAGCTTGTTGAAAAAGGACATACCCCTTATTTAATTCCAGTTGGAGGTTCAAATCCAATTGGAGCAACTGGATATGCAGCTTGTGCTCAGGAGCTTCTTGCTCAAGCATTTGAACAGCAAATACAAATGGACTATGTAGTATGCACAAGTGGGAGTGGAGGAATGCATGCTGGATTAGTAGCAGGATTTCAAGGTTTAAATAGTAATGTTCCGGTTATTGGAATGAATGTAAGTCGCGATAAAGAAGAACAAGAGAATAAAGTATATAATTTGCTTTCTGAAATAGGAAATCACTTACATATTGATAATTTATCTCGTAAAGATATCCAATGCTTTGATGAGTATGTAGGCGATGGATATGCCATCCCAACAAAAGAAATGATGGAGGCCGTTCGGCTGACAGCAAGTACGGAAGGTATTTTACTAGATCCTGTATATACGGGGAAAGCAATGGCAGGGCTTATTGATTTGATTCGAAAAGGTACTTTTAAAAAAGAAGATAATATCGTATTTATTCATTCCGGTGGGGCGCCTGCTCTATATGCTTACACATCTATTTTTAATGAGAATATAGAATAATATATAAAGTAGTAGGTGACTGTATCGATAAATCAAAGTAGTCAGTAAACACAGTTACTACCCTTTAGGATTTATTATTTTTAAGCAATTTTTTATAGCACATAAATCTTGGAAAATTTTTTTGAAATAATACATATTCTCATTTTCCTATAAATATCATTGGTAATAAAGAGATTTTTTAAGGGAGAATAGGCAAAATCATCTGCAGCTTCGTTATGAATTAGGGGAATAAGATGTTCGTCTCCCATAAATTACTGGATAACTTTATAGGGGTGATTATATGGCTACAATAAGAAAAAATGATTTTGTAAAAGGATTTGTACCGCACCATAATCATGGTTCAGTTGATTACACTTCGGTTGTGGATGGTCACGTTCATCAATGTTTAGATGTTACTTCGCCTCCTATACAGACTGAGGATAACAACCATATCCATTTAACGGAGGGGTATGTTGTATTTGAAGATGGGCATAACCATTATTATAAGGCTTATTCTGGACCAGCGATTCCTGTAGGAAATGGAATGCATGTCCACTATTATGATTTCTACACAACAGAAGATGATGGACATCGACATCGTATAAAAGGGGTGGATCAGCCAGCTCCAGGAAATAGATAGAAAAACAAAGGGTTTGTAGCATTAGGACACACTCTAATAGGTAACAGGTACCCCACTCGTTACTTTAATGAAAAAACTGCAAACGAAAAAACAGCTAAAGAAAATGGATCGTTTTTCTTTAGCTGTTTTTACTTTTTAGGGATTTCTCGGAAGCCCCAAGTTATTTTTTAATGAATAATTTAAAAATAATTTACGTGTAAATTGTATCGTTATTGAAGGCTATAAAAAGATTTTTCTAGTGTTTTTTAACAGTTAGTTAATGACAAAATAATTTGTAAATCATTTGTACGATTAAAAGGCAGATAATCGTAAGCAATAAAGTGTTTGCAATTTTTTTATGCACCTTAGGTAAAAGTATAAGACCTATTTGAGAGCCAATAATAGAACCGATAGCCATAGCAATCGAATAGGACCAATGAATAAATCCACTTTGATAAAAAATAATAAATCCTCCTGCACAACTTCCTAAGATTAGAACCCTCGTCATTTGGACAGCTTTCATATAGTTATGATTGTTTTTCATATAATACAAAATACTAAATGTAGAAGAACCTGGACCAAACCCTCCGTCATAAGCGGCGACAAAAAAAGGAATATATAGCTTTATCTTGTTACTCGAATGTTTTTTGGGAACATGTATATTTTCTTTCCTTTTCTTATTTTTAATCGTAACAATCAATGCAAAACAAAGTAAAATGAGGGCAGTAATATTCATTGTTTCTTCATGAATATGTGATGTTAATAAAGCCCCACCAATACCTCCCAAAAATGCTATTAATAAATTGTTGATGATAGATTTTATAGTAAGCTGTTTATGACGGATAAGATAAAATACACTTGAAAATGCAGCTATGCCAGAAGAAAATTTGTTCGTAGCAATACTTGTTTGAATTGGAATACCAGCCAACATCATGCTTGGTACTGTAATCAAACCCGCTCCTCCTGCTAATGTTCCTAAAAGTGAGGCTCCTAGCCCAATAGAAACTAAAATAAAATGATGGGAATTTTCTGCTTTTACTACATAAACTCCTGTTCCAGCTCCTATTGATAACATAACGGTAAGAAAGAAGATTATATATATTTTCTGTTTTTTGTTCTTTTTGACTTTCTTTTTAATGATAGAGGCTTTCATTGATTTATCTCCTTTACCAATTTTTATCTATAGGGTATATAATAAAAATTGATAAATCTAATATATGTTTTAAATATATTCATAAATAAAACTAATGATAGGAGTTTGTATAAATGAACCTTCACTCCTTACGTATATTTACCACTGTAGCCTCCCTAAAGAGTGTTACTAAAGCCGCAGAGGCTCTTTTAATTAGCCAGCCTGCTGTGACTATTCAAATACGAAAATTAGAAAATGAAATTGATTTAAAGTTGATTGAAACAGATGGAAGAGGGATAAAGTTAACCGATGCAGGTGACTTTTTATTTAAACAAGCAGAGAGTTTATTTGATATGGAAAAAGAGATTGAAAATAAATTAGAACATTTAAAAAAAGGAGAATTTGAAAAACTACGAATAGCTTCAACTTATTTACCAGCTAATTTTTTACTGCCTTCATGGCTGGCAAAGTTTAAAAAAGAATACCCTTTAGTAAATGTAGAATTATATAGTGGGAATTCAAATCAAGTAATGAAAAAATTAATTCACTATAAAACCGACATCGCTATTGTAGTAAAAGAAGAGTGGAGAAATACAGATTTAAACCTATATCAAATAATAGACATAGATTATTGGTTTATTGTCCCTAGAGGTCATAAATATGATGGGAAAGAGGTATTATTATCTGATTTGATCAAGGAACCATTTTTATTAAGGGAAGAAGGAAGTTCCACAAGAGATATCCTTTTTTCTTTATGCAAGATTCATGGGGTTCCAGCCCCACATATAGGGCTGCAATTTCATGGTTTAAATGAATCCATTCGCGCTATTATCTCTGGGTACGGTATAATGCTAGCACCTTCACTTGCTGTAAAAGAACATATAGAACGAAAAGAAGTAGGTAGAGTTAAGGTTAAAGGTATTAAAATAAAACGCCCTGTTTATCTTTGTATGCGTAAAAGAGATAAAGAACGATCCCTTGCCATCAATTATTTTCTTAGTTTAATAAAAGGTTGTTCTTTCTAATAACTTATTTGAAATTTTTTAATTCAACATAAATGTATATTTTTCTTAAGAAAGATAAAAAGACAACCTGCATGGATTGTCTTTTTTATCTTTTCTAAGAAGTATTAACTTGCAGCAATTTTAGTACCAGCTCCATCCTACGCTGAATACCATGATGACCACTTATGCCATCCAACCTGTTTACAGTATAAAAGAAAGCGATTTCAATGTCAAATAATTACTATTTAAAAGAACTGTCACGCTAAAAGAACAAAAGAAAATACAGAATATATTAGGTGTGTAAGAAAACGTGCCACATATATGTCAAAAAATAAAACATTTTTTCGGAAAGTAATTGAAAATTTAAAAAATGTGTTGTAAATTATAACGTATAAGAAATTGTATGCAATCTAGTATTCAATAAAAAGTACAGCTCGGAAATAATTGTATACAATTATGTATTCTATATAAAAATTTTCCGGAAAAAAGAAAAACAATGAGGATTTAGCGGGAAATTTAGCGATTGAACAAATAATAGAATAGAAGATTACCTTTATTTCAATGAGAAACTTCAGATTCCCGCTAATTTGTCAGAAGTTTTCAGATAATAGAATGAAACAATTACCGTTCCAATAATGGAAAAATAGTTGGTATACCAAAGTTGTAGCTAAACATGATATACAGTAGGAGGAAATTTGCGTGGAATATGATCTGATTATTAAAGGTGGACAAGTAGTCTTCAGGGACGAAGTGAAAAATGTAGACATTGCCGTAAAAAACGGAAAAATCTCTGCAATTGCGGAAACAATTGATGGTGAGGCTGACAAAATAGTGGATGCAAAAGGGCAATATGTTATGCCTGGCATGATTGACACCCATGTCCATATTTGTGAACCAGGCCGGACGGTATGGGAAGGGTTTGTGACTGGAACAAAAGCGTTGGCTGCTGGAGGTACGACAAGCTATGTTGACATGCCATTAAACGCATTGCCAGCAACAGTTGACCGCAAATCACTTCAATTAAAGCTAGATGCAGCAAAAGGAAAAAACTATGTTGACTATGCCTTATACGGCGGACTTGTTCCTAGTAATTTAGAACAATTAGAAGAACTTTCCGATGAAGGGGTAGTTGCTTATAAATGTTTCATGTCAACATGCGGTTCTGATATTCCAGAAGACTTTACAAATGTTGATGATTATACATTATATACCGGAATGAAGAAATTAGCTGAACTTGGTCATATGTTGTCCATCCATGCTGAAAATGCATTGATTACGGATCGGATGGCAGAGGAAATGGTGAAAAAAGGTAAAATAACCGCAACAGATTATGTCGCGACACGCCCGGTATTTACAGAAGTGGAAGCCGTTAAACGAGCATTATTTTTCGCGGAAGAAACTGGCTGTAAACTGCATTTTGTTCATATCAGTTCAGAGGAAGCAGTCGAGGAAATTACAAAAGCAAGAAATAATGGATTAGATGTCACGGTTGAATCTTGCCCTCATTATTTCACGATTACAACTGCTCAATTTGAGGAGATTGGTCCAGTTGCCAAATGTTCTCCTCCATTGCGTGATGAAGCAGCCCAAGAAAAGCTGTGGAAGAAATTAATCGAAGGCAAAATTGATATGTTGACATCGGATCATTCGCCATGTCCACCGGAAATGAAATATAGTGAAACAAATAATATTTTTGAAGTTTGGGGTGGAATTACAGGCTGCCAAAACAACGTCGACTTGATGTTTGATGAAGCGATTCTTAAGAGAAATTTTCCTGTAACTGATTTTGTCCGCATGATTAGCTACAACCCTGCGCAGCGATTTCATATGCCAAATAAGGGGGAAATTGCGGTCGCAAAGGATGCAGATATTATTTTAGTAGATCCAAACCAGTCGTATGTTGTAAAAAAAGAGGATCTATATTATCGCCATCAACACAGCCCGTACATCGGCAGAAAAATTAATTGCCGCGTTACGAAAACATTTGTCCGCGGAAATCTTGTTTTTGATGTGAATGAAGGCATTGTAGGTGAGCCAGTGGGACAACTCGTAACCTACAATAAAAAAGCTGAATAAATCCTTATTTCTATAGGTAGTAAAAGATAAAGCATTACCTGGGGAATTCGATTTGGCTGTAAATTAATGCTGATTCGAATTTCCCCTAAGTTAAAAGAGTTTTAAGTTTTTTAAATACCGAAATTATTGGCGAAATAACAATATTTTTACAGTAAGCTATGTTCTGGAAAATATAGACTTAATATTCCGAATTTAACAAAAAGTAATAATTGATTGGATATACGGGGACTTTACATTAGTAGACTGAATCCGAATGCTTGGGACAAAGTCAGACTAATGATAAAGAGGCCTTGTAACATAAACCATTATGTTTAAAATAATAAGGAGTTGAGTACAATGTCTACAAATTTACAAAATTATGTTGCAGAAGACACTCAGGTTGAACATGCTGCAAGTGTGGATGAATCGCTACAGCCGAAATCACAAAAGGAAAGAACGGTAGGATCGCTATCGTATATGTTTATGTGGATTGGCGACGGTATTAATTTAGGAAATATGACGCTTGGAGCTAGTTTGATTGCAGCGGGAGTAGCAACGCTGAACATCTATCAGACATTTCTTGCAGCTATTATCGCAATTGCTATTATTTCTACATTTTTTGCCTTAAACGACAGACTTGGATATAAAACAGGTATACCATATGTTGTGCAGCTTAGAATGTCTTTCGGGATAAAAGGTTCTGTTATTTCTTCCCTTTTACGTGGTATTCCCGCTATAATATGGTATGGTTTTCAAAGCTGGATTGGTGGTACTGCCTTAAATGAAATTGCTAAGATTATTACAGGCGGCTCTTTCGATAATGTTGTTATTTGCTTTGTTGTATTTCAAGTGATTCAAATTGTGCTTTCGTTATACGGATTCCATGCCATTAAATGGGTAGAATCACTTGCATCAATCGTTATTATGCTAGCACTTGTTTATGTATTTGGTGTTCTTTTAAAATCCCACAGCGAAGTTATTGTGGAAAAATGGGTTCATGCAAAAGGCTCATGGGGCTTGCCGTTCTTTGCATTCATCATGGTGTTTATGGGAAATTATGCAGGAATCTTTTTAAGCGCAGCAGATTATTCAAGAGAGTTGAAATCTGGTCTTAGCGACAAAAAACGCGGTGCTTTATACTTTTTCCCTATATTAATCGCATATGGATTTGTTTTAGCAATTGGTGCAATGCTTGCTTCTGCAACAGGCATTTCCAATCCTGTAAAAGCATTTGCAATCGTAGTAGACAACTCTTATATTACATTCTTTGTATCAGCATTTATTGTGATGGGTGCAGTTGCTGTAAACATGGTTGCCAATATTATTCCGCCGACTTATGTCATCACATTGATTACTAAACTAAAATACAAACCAGCTGTAACTGTAACTGGACTGCTTGGATTAGTATCCTTCCCATGGGTGCTTGTACAAGACTCTTCTGCAAAGGGACTTGGTATGTTCATTTTAATTTATTCTGCATTCTTAGGTCCGATTGTTTCGATTTTATTAATCGAGTATTATATATTAAGAAAACAAAAAGTAAATGTTGCAGACTTATACAAAGAAGACGGTCCATTTGCTGGATATAATCCAGCGGCAATACTAGCGATGCTGGTCGGTGCAGCTGCTGCCTTTGTAGTAGTAGAACTAGCATGGATAATCGGCGTTGTCGTAGCAGGAATTGCCTACCTTCTTCTAATGAAATATGCATTTAAAGGTTCAAAATTCAAAAAAGGTACGATATTTGAGTAAGATTCAGTTGAATATAGAATAAACAAAACCGGCATGCCAACATGCCGGTTTGTTTTCGTACTATATTATTTATCGACTGCCAAGTTTCTTAATTTTGTACAAAAAGTACAGGAGACATTGTTTCTTTCAACACTTTAACAGAATGCTCAAATTGTGTTTGTTCTTCTTTATTTAAATGAAGCTCAACTACTTCACGAATACCATCACGGTTGATAACAGCTGGAACACCGATATACACATCATTATGACCATATTGTCCATCAAGGTAAGCAGATACAGGTAAAATAGCATTTTCATTATTTAAGATTGCTTTTGTAATGCGAACTAGAGACATACCAATGCCATAATAGGTTGCACCTTTTCTTTCAATAATATGGTATGCAGCATCACGAACATTTACAAAGATTTCATCTAAATCTTCAAAATTGTATTGTGGATTTCTGCTTACTAAAGACTCTACACTTTCTAAGCCAATAGTTGTTTTGCTCCACACTGGCAATTCTGTGTCGCCATGTTCGCCAATAATAGCGGCATGTACGTTTCTAGTATCCACATTAAAGTATTCGCCAAGCATATACCGGAATCTAGCACTGTCTAAAGTTGTTCCAGAACCGATTACTCTTTCTTTCGGTAAGCCAGATTCTTTCCATGTCACATACGTTAAAATATCAACTGGGTTTGTTGCGATTAAGAAAATGCCATCAAATCCGCTGTCCATAACACTTTTCACAATGTCTTTAAAAATGGCAGTATTTTTAGCAACTAAATCTAAACGAGTTTCACCTGGTTTTTGCGGCAAACCTGCAGTGATTACAACTAAGTCAGCAAGTCCGCAATCTTCATATTTACCATTCCAAACTTTTACTGGTTTTGGAGCGAATGGCATGCCGTGGTTAAGATCCATTGCTTCGCCTTCTGCTCTTTTTTCATTTACATCAATTAAAACCAATTCTTCTGCTACTCCTTGGTTAATGAAAGAATAAGCATAACTGCATCCAACTGCTCCAGTACCAATTAATACTACACGGTTAATATTTTGTTTTTTCATCGTATCTCTCTCCTTTATTATTAAAATTAATTTATTAGAATAAGCTAAGTTCATCTGATTAGATATTTAATCAAAAGCTCTATTTCGTTGTTTCTGTAATCCATCTGCTTTTGATACTTTTATTATAGTGGATAAATTGTGAAAAACATCACAAATATGTGTCTAATTTGTGAATTGAACAAATAAAGCGTTTTTATATAAAGTTATGTTCACATGTTTGTAACAAATATTGTTTAGATTAATGATCGAAAAAAGACAGAAAACATATTGAGTAAATTACTCGATCTAACTTTATGATCAACAGAAAATCTAAGAAGGGTAACCATTTTTCTATAGAGTAATAGGCTGCGATGTTCAAACTTACAAATGCTTCGTTAGACGTATTAGAGTGATGCTATACAACGAAAAAACAGAAAAATCCAGAGTTATGCAATAGATGTAATAAAATCTACCATCTTGATGTAAAAAAACAAAGAAATTATCAAAAAATTGTTGAAATTTAGAAAATGATGTTGTAAATTATAACATATAAATGTTGTATACAATCTAGTATTCATATAGAAATGCAAACTTATAAAAATTGTATACCATCATGAATCCTACAATAACTGAATATTTAGAATTTAATTACAGATATTCAATCCGTCAGGTACTTATTTTTATAAAAGAAGTAAGTGTAAGAGTAGGGGCAACAGGAACATAAATAATTACTTTAAACATAAAAAAGGAGTGGGGATTATGGCTGCAAATTTAGGAAGTAATGTGACAAAGGAGACGAATATTCAACATGGTACAAATGTTGATGAATCGCTATTGCCGAAATCTGAAAAGGTTCGGACGGTAGGATCGCTATCGTATATGTTTATGTGGATCGGAGACGGCATTAATTTAGGAAATATGACGCTTGGAGCTAGTTTGATTGCAGCGGGAGTAGCAACGCTGAACATTTATCAAACATTTCTTGCAGCTATCATCGCAATTGGCATCATTTCCGGATTTTTTGCTTTAAACGACAGACTTGGATACAAAACAGGAATACCTTATGTTGTGCAGCTTAGAATGTCTTTCGGGCTGAAAGGTTCCGTCATTTCCTCACTTTTACGGGGAATTCCAGCTATCATTTGGTATGGTTTTCAAAGCTGGATTGGTGGAACGGCATTAAATGAAATTGCTAAAATCGTAACAGGCGGTGCCTTTGATAGTGTTGCTATTTGTTTTGTCGTGCTTCAAGTGATTCAAATTGTACTTTCACTGTACGGTTTCCATGCTATTAAATGGGTAGAATCCCTTGCGTCTATTGTAATTATGCTAGCACTGGTGTATGTATTTGGCGTTCTTTTAAAATCCCACAGCGAAGTTATTGTAGAAAAATGGGTTCATGCAAAAGGATCATGGGGCTTGCCGTTCTTTGCATTCATTATGGTGTTTTTGGGGAATTATGCAGGAATCTTTTTAAGCGCAGCAGATTATTCACGAGAACTGAAATCTGGTCTTAGCGACAAAAAACGCGGTGCTTTATACTTCTTCCCTATCTTAATCGCATATGGATTTGTTCTAGCAATTGGTGCAATGCTTGCTTCTGCAACAGGTATTTCCAATCCTGTAAAAGCATTTGCAATCATAGTAGACAACTCTTATATTACATTCTTTGTATCAGCATTTATTGTAATGGGTGCAGTTGCTGTAAACATGGTTGCCAATATTATTCCGCCAACTTATGTCATCACATTGATTACTAAACTAAAATACAAACCAGCTGTAACTGTAACTGGACTGCTTGGACTAGTATCATTTCCATGGTTGCTTGTACAAGACTCTTCTGCAAAGGGACTTAGTATGTTCGTCTTAATATATTCAGCATTTTTAGGTCCAATTGTTTCGATTTTATTAATCGAATATTACCTGTTAAGAAAACAAAAAGTAAATGTAGCAGATTTGTACAAAGAAGACGGTCCGTTTGCCGGATATAATCCAGCCGCAATACTAGCGATGCTTATCGGTGCAGCTGCAGCCTTTATCGTAGTAGAACTAGCGTGGATAATCGGCGTTGTCGTAGCAGGAATTGCTTACCTTCTTCTAATGAAATTTGCATTTAAAGATTCGAAGTTTAAAAAAGGTACGATTTTTGAAAATAATGATGTTGCAAGTAGAAAAATAGGTTAGTAGTAATATAAGAGGGGATGTCCATTGATGTGGGCATTCTTTTTTTTATGGAAGTCAACATGAGATTTCTCTCCTTTGAATGATATCAGTGATATAATAAATAAAAAAATCACCAAAATGATTGGAAATTAGATAATGATGTTGTAAATTATTACATATAAAAGTTGTATGCATTCTAATATTTATATAAAAACCACCATCATGAATTTTTATATGGTGTGATAAAAGATGGAAGGAACATCCGGATGAACTCAAAAGAAGTAGAAATTTACGAAAAAATAAAACAGGCGATCATCCTTCAAAAGCTTCGGCCAAATATGCAGTTGGTTGAAAAAGAACTAGCAGAGTCATTTGGAGTAAGTCGAACCCCGGTCCGCAACGTTCTTCGAAGATTGTCCTATGAACGATTAGTAAAAATAATTGAAAACAAAGGGGCATTTGTTACATCATCATCTATTGAAGAAGCAAAAGAAGTTTTTGAAATGAGACGAGTACTAGAAGCGCAGGCGGTTCGAAAAGCATGCCGTTTATATACAGACGAGCAGCTGAATGAACTCGAGAAGATGGTGGAAGAGGAACGAACTATGTATGAGCATATAGACTATATTGATTCGATCCAATTGTCGGGAGATTTCCATTTGAAAATAGCTGAAATGGCAGGAAATTCTTATTTTTATCAATACTTAGAAGACTTAATTTCCTTAACTCATGTCATTATTTCCATATATGGAAGAGGACAAGCAGAAAAAGACACTTGCCTCCATCATCTCCATCTCTTCCATGCAATTAAGGAGCAGGATGAAGACCTTGCTGAAAAATTAATGATTGAACATTTAATAGAAATAGAAAAAAATCTTCATTTCAACGAAAGACATCAAATTTCCACTTCTTTATCTGACATCTTTCAAAAATAAAAAGGAATATGTTTTAGGTGCCTATTTACTAGGCGCTATAGCAAAAACAGCCCTGCAAGAAGTATTTCATCTTGCAGGGCTGTTTTTGCTATAGAATTTGTAAGTTTTAAGTTAGTTAACTGTCTAGCGCAAGCGGCCAGCCCTTATGAAAGATAACCTCTTGACTCTAAAAGGAAAGAGCACTTTTTGAGTTAAGAGAACATTCTTCTTCGGGGCTGACCAAGGCACCTCCGCTTTTCTAGTTTTCTTCTACTACTTTACGGTTTTTCTTAAAAATCTTAGATAATACTTCGTAAACGATTGGTACAACAATTAACGTTAATAAAGTCGAGCTTGTTAAACCGCCGATTACTGTAATCCCAAGACCCTTTGAGATTAAACCGCCGCCGCCTGATCCGAGTGCTAATGGAATTAAGGCACCGATTGTGGCAATGGCAGTCATAAGAATTGGACGCAGGCGTGTTGCTCCAGCTTCAAGCACCGCATCACGCATCGTCATGCCATCACGTTCCATATGAATAATACGGTCCACGAGGACAATGGCATTTGTTACAACGATACCGATTAACATTAACAGCCCCATCATTACAGAAACTGAAATGGTTTCTCCGCCGATTAATAAACCAACAAATGAACCAATTACCGCAAAAGGAAGCGAGAATAGGATCGCAAATGGTGCAACACCTTCACGGAATGTCACAACTAGGATAAAGTACACGATTGCGATTGCTGCAAGCATTGCTGCTCCAAGCTGTGTAAATGTTTCCGCCATATCGGCAGATACACCACCAACGTCTTGTGTAACACCTTTAGGAAGATCTAAGTTATCTATTTCTTTTTTTACTTCAGCTGTTGTTTTCGAAATATCATCACCAATGATTGTTCCAGAAACTGATGCGAAGTATTCGCCTTTGCTGCGTGCAAGTGTATTTAATGTTGTCCCTTTTTTTACTGTTACAAGCTCAGACAGCGGCATTGTTGTACCTTGTGCTGTCGGTACTTTTGTTTTTAAAAGATCATCGATTGATTTTGGCTGTGCAGCTTCGTCTTGCTGTACGATTACATCTAAAGAGTTTCCATCTTTTTCAACCGTTGTTAAAACATCTTTTGTTTTTGTTGGGCTCAGCATCATAGCAATTTGGCCTGCTGTCAACCCATATTGCAGCAATTCATCTTGTGCTACTTTGAATGTATACTCTACATATGCATCTTCTGCACTTGAGGTAACGTCTTTTAAGCCGTCATTTTTTTGTAAAATCTCTTCTGCCATTTTAACCGTTTTATTAAGGTTGTCTAAATTTTCACTGTAGAAAGAATAGCTGACTTCATTTGTAGATCCTGACGTAGAAGCGAAGTTTTGGCTCTTCCATTCACCAGATTGATTAAGATTGGTCACGTATTCTACAATATCATCACGAACTTTAGAGAAATTATCCATATCAGGATCAAATATTAGGTACATTAATGCACCGCCAGCGCCGCCGCCCATCATTGCGGACATTTGATCGGCTTCATCATTTACAGATAATTGAACGATATCAATATCATTACGCTGCAGCATTTTCTCTTCTACTGCTTGAACATTTTTTAACGTGTCTTCTTTTAGCTCGCCTGCTTCCGGGGTGTAGGTTAAGTACATGACTTTTTCTTCTTCACTGCCCATAAAGCTAAAGCCGATTAATGGAGTCAAGGCTAAACTTCCTACTAATAAAACAACGGCAATGATAGAAGTAATGATTTTATGGTTAAGCGCTTTTGCAAGAACCCCTTTGTACCATATAGATAATTTGCCTGTTTCTTTGTGGCGGCTTTCTGTCTTTTCACTGTATAGCTTTTTCTTAAATAAAAAGTGAGATAAAGCAGGTACAATCGTAATCGCTACAATTAACGAAGCGCCAAGTGCAAATGTCATCGTTAATGCGAACGGCGTAAACATCTCGCCGACCATGCCACCAACGAACATAAGTGGAGCGAATACGGCAACCGTTACTAATGTTGATGACAAGATTGGTTTAAACATTTCAATTGTCGCTTCACGAACAAGAGCCCGTCCTGTTAATTTCTCTTCTTTTAAATGAAGACGACGATAAATATTTTCTACTACGACGATGGAGTCATCGATGACACGGCCGATGGCAACGGTAATTGCACCAAGCGTCATAATATTCAGCGTAATATCCATCCAGTTTAATAAAAGCAACGCCATAAAAATTGACACTGGAATAGAGATAATGGAAATGATCGTTGATTTAAAATCACGCAGGAATAGCAGAATGATTAATACAGCAATTAAACCACCAAATACCGCTTTTTCAATCATCGTTGAAATAGAGTCTTCAATTGGTTTGCCCTGGTCAACTGTTACATCGATGTCAATGCCATCGATATTTGCTTTTTCATCTTTAACTAGTTTTTTTACCTTATTTACAACGTCAACAGTGTTTGCTTGTTGACCTTTGACAATTTGAATCGCAATGGCATCTTTACCATTTGTACGAGAAACCGATTCTACTTTACCAACCACTTTGATGGAAGCAATATCGCTGAGCTTCACAAAAGGGGATGGATTTTTTTCTGACGGAGTTACAGGTATGAGCATATTTTTTAATTCATTAGCTGTCATGAACTTGCCGTCTACTGCTACAGCTTGTTCACCTTCTTTAAATTCATAAAGTCCTAATGAAACTGCTTGGTCACTTGCTTGGATCATTTGCTTCACTTTATCTTCTGTTAAATCAAGTGCAGCCATTTTTTCTTTATTATAAGTCAGGTCCACTTCTTCCACATGCTGGCCTGAAATAGTAGCAGAGGCTACACCATCGATCTTTTCGATTTTTGGAAGGATAATATCCTCCACTGTTGAGGTTAAGTCAACAATATCCTCTTTGGAGCTGCTTACACTTAAGGCAACAACTGGCATCATGTTCATGCTGATTGCGGAAGTAGTCGGCTCTTGTGCTCCTTCAGGCAATTTAACTGCATCTAATGCAGATTTTAATTCACGTTTTGCTTCGTCCATATCGATCCCATATTCGTATTCCACTTGAATGTTTGCCATGTTAGAATAAGAATTTGAATAGACAGCTTTGACATTTTCAAGGTTTTCCACTGCTTTCTCTAAAGGCATGGATACATCTTCCATTACTTTTTCAGGAGTTGCGCCAGGATATACGTCCATTACCATTAAGTAAGGAATCGAAATATCAGGCATCGTCTCCATATTCATACGGGTACCTGAATAAATGCCAGAGACAGTAATGATAATGGTCAAAAGCCATACTGCCAGTTTGTTTTTCAAGACAAAATTTGTTATACCTTTCACTGCTACACCATCCTTTAATTGACTTGTCTAACTCATTTATTCATAATAGTGACTACATAGTCATTTGTCAACAATATGACCTTAGGAGTGGAAAAATAAAATGATGAAAAAACAATTAATTATGGAAAAAGCGCTGGAGCTTTTTGCAAAACAAGGATTTGAAGCTACCTCTGTTCAGCAAATAACAGAGCAATGCAATATTTCAAAAGGTGCTTTTTACTTATCATTCAAGTCAAAGGACGAATTGATTTTAGCATTGATTGATCATTTTATGATGCAGATAACCGCCGATATTGACTATGTAGTCAGGAACGAAAAAAAAGAGGCGCTTTTATTTGAATTTTACTATGCGGTTTTTTCGATTTTTTATAAGTATTCTGATTTCACAAAAATTTTTATTAAAGAGAATTCGTTTAATCAAGAATTTATCTTAAAAATGCATTATTATGACAGCTTAATCGAGAAAACGATTCTTTCTATGATTGAACGTTTATATGGAAGCGATTTAAAAACAAAATATGATATGATCTACGCTATTAAAGGCTTTATGAATATTTACTCCCATTTGTTTTTATTTTCCAATGCGCCATTTGATTTAGATTTATTGTCACGATCGCTTGTGGAAAAAACAAATTTACTGGCAAAACATGCTGCCGTCTCTTTTTTCTCAGAAGAGCTTTACCAAAAAATAAAGCAGCCGATAAATGAAGAAGCAACGAAGGAACAAATCCTTGAAAATATGGAGAATAAAATAGCAGAGATGGAAGAATCGATTGAAAAGGAATCCTTAATTCTGTTGAAACAGCAGATGCTTGAATCTACTTTTAGTCCTGCTATTGTAAAAGGACTGTTAGAAAATATTCGAAATCATCCTGATTGCAGATGGATCAGTTATTTACTTCGCAGTTATTTTAAGATGTAAATGGTTAGGGCATATCATCTGTGAATTGTTGGAGAGGGGCAGGAAATATTAGCCTTTTTCCAATAAGGCAGCGAAGCTATATTGCCACATTGGTAAAATTAAGGTTAAATCACGAACAATAAATGTACATAGAGTTTTATTATTCGATTTTATTATTGACAATGAATATAAATGCTTGTATGATGATATTGTTTTAAAGCAATAGATGAATAAACGAACAATTTTATAGCCCTCATATAATCATGGGAATATGGCCCATAAGTTTCTACCCGGCAACCTTAATTGCCGGACTATGAGGGGAAGTAATAAAACCAGCTGAAAAAAGCAGTTTCTATTTTTGCTAGAATAATCAAGCTCTGGTTGGATGCTTTCTCTCTGCGTGGAAGAAGCATCTGACCAGAGCTTTTTCTATGGAAGAATCATTGGAATACCAAATTTCGGATAATAAAAAAATACTAATTTTTTTGATTTTTCTATTGTTTTTAGAAAATTCCCACTATATAATATGAATTAACTTAATCGATGTTATCTTTCTTAACATCTGATGATAGAATTTGCTTAGGGGTTTTTAGGAAAGCAATGATGTTAGTTTTTTCTATAACCATGTTAGTTAGGTAGAAAACGAAAGATGATCGTTTTCAAAGGCGAAATAAAAGTGGTAAAGGAGAGAATACATATACGAGTGTAAGAATGAATGGGGAATTTTTGCTGATTAGGAAAACCTTTTCCTATCATTTTTTAAGAGACTTTAGGAAAACCTTTTCCAAGTAAAAAGAAAGATAATATTAAAACCATCATTCTATTATTTTGCAGAGGACACCGTTTTTGAAAAAAGATAAGTTTTTTAGTTTATTAGGAAAAGGTTTTCCTAAGTGTTTTTATCAGATTAGGAAAACCTTTTCCTTAGAATAATAAAATCATCAAATAAATTTAGGTTTGCACCTTAAAGTAGTTGAATTGGAAGAAAGGGGTTTAAGAAATGGCAGGTTTGCGGTTTGAGCATGTAAAGAAAAAATATAAAAGTGACGCTTATACAGTCAAAGATTTTCACTTAGAGGTGAAGGATAAAGAGTTTTTGGTGCTTGTCGGTCCTTCTGGTTGTGGCAAGTCTACAACGCTTCGAATGATTGCTGGATTGGAAGACATAACAGAAGGTGAATTCTATATTGGCGATAAACTGGTGAATGATGTTGCTCCAAAAGACCGGGATATTGCAATGGTATTTCAAAATTATGCTTTATATCCACATATGACTGTGTTTGACAATATGGCATTTAGCTTAAAACTGAGAAAAGTTCCAAAGAAAGAGATTGAAAAGCAAGTCATTGAAGCAGCGAAGATTTTAGACTTGGAGCATCTCTTGAAAAGAAAGCCCAAAGCTCTTTCAGGTGGGCAAAGACAGCGTGTTGCGTTAGGACGAGCGATTGTTCGGAATCCTCAAGTCTTTTTAATGGACGAGCCTTTATCAAATCTAGATGCCAAGCTCCGTGTACAAATGCGGGCAGAAATAAGCAAATTGCATAAGCGTTTGGAAACAACATTTGTTTATGTGACACATGATCAAACAGAAGCAATGACAATGGGAGACCGAATTGTCGTTATGTATAATGGGGAAATTCAACAAGCAGCAACGCCAACGGAGATTTATAACTACCCAGTTAATAAGTATGTTGCAGGCTTTATTGGGTCTCCTGCCATGAATTTTATAGATGGAAAAATGAAAGAAGAAGATGGCAATCTTTATTTTACAGCATCAGGAGTAAAGTTTAAGGTTTCAAAAAATAACGATAAAGCTCTTCGCACAAAAGGATATGTAAATAAAGAGGTCATCCTTGGGATTAGACCTGAAGACTTTTATGATGCTAATAATGAAAATAATTTAGCTCCATTGCAAGCAGCGCTGGAAGTTCTGGAAAATATGGGGTCAGAAATGTATTTGTATGTTCAAGTTAATGGTATTCAGATGACAGCAAGGGTAAAAGGGAATAAGCAATACACAAATGGACAACAATTGACTTTATATATGGATACAAACAAAGTTCATTTCTTTGATAAAGAGACAGAGCTGGCAATACGATAATCTTCATTATATCTTTTTGAAAGGCTGTTTTCTCAAAGTTTGTTGTTTTTACATAAAACATTTGGAAAAGCATTTCTTAGCAGCCTGAGTACACGTAGACTCCTGTGGGAATGCGAGAAAGACGAGACCCCACAGAAGCGTATGCGACGAGGAGGCTCGGCGCTTGCCCACGGAAAGCGAAGTGTATTCAGGCTGCGAGTTTAAAAGCAACAATCTATACGAAAATAGCCTTTTGAAAATGGAAGTAGCGAGGTAGCATTGAGTATTTACTTTAGCGTTAATCTCTACTAAGAGAATCGCAAGGTGCTTTATGTAAATACATTAGTGCTTTATATATATAATTCATAAGAAAGCAGAGGGGACTTAGAGATGAAAAAAGGGCTGATTTTATTTATTGCAATGATGATGTTACTGCTGTCTGCGTGTAGTGGAAAATCAGAAAAAAAATCAACAGATGAGCAGGCAAATGCTGGAGGAGATTCTGGTGAATTAGTACCAGAAGAAGGAGCAAAGCTAAAATTATGGACTGTAAAAAATAAGTTCACAGAAGATGCAATCGCTGAATTTGAAAAGCAATATAAAGTAGAAGTTGAGCTGGAAGATGTGTTTTATACTGAAACACTACCTCGATTAAAAACAGATGGACCTGCAGGATTAGGAGCAGATGTACTGGCATTCGGCCATGACCGTGTAGGAGATGCAGCAAAATCTGGACTTATTCTGCCGAATGACTATTTTGAAGAAGAAACAAAAGCAAATACGATTCCATCAGCGATTGATGCTGTAACATACAATAATATTTTATATGGCTACCCACAATATATGTACACATATGCAATGTATGTAAACAGAGATATTGTAGGAGATGCGAAGCTTGATACTTGGGACGAAGTAATGGATATTGCGAAAAAGTACAATGATATTCCGAATAATAAATATGGATTTATGATGGAAACAAACAGTCTGTATGATGTGAATTCCTTTATGGCTGGATATGGCGGTTATGTTTTTGGAAAAAATGGAACGGATAAAAATGATTTAGGAATTAACAGCGAGGGTTCAGTGAAAGGGATGGAATTCTTTAAATCTCTTAAGCAAATTCTTCCAATTAAAAATACAGAAATTACACGTGACGTAAAAACAAGCTTATTCCATGATGGAAAAGTAGCATTAAATATTGATGGAACATTTAATGCAGCTTCTTATAAAGATGTATCATTTGATATGGACGTAGTACCTCTTCCAGAAATGCCAGGCGGCAAACGACCATTAGCATACTCTGGAATCAGCGGCATTTATGTTTCAGCATATACGAAGTATCCAAATGCATCTAAACTTTTTGCCCACTTTATGGCATCAAAAGAAAATCAAATAAAAAGTGCACAGGAATTAGGAAATATTCCAGTATTTAAAGGTGTTGATAGCAACTTGCCTGAATTTAAAGATAATAAATTAATGCAAGGATTTATTAAACAATCACAGTATACAACACCGATGCCAAACCTTCCTGAAATGGAATATTATTGGGTAAATGTCGAGCCAGCTTTAGAGAGAATTTGGAATGGTTCAGATATTAAAAAGACCTTAGACCAAGCACAAAGCAAGATGAAAGAAAGTATTGAAGCTGGCAGCAAGTAATCACAGAGACAAGGGTTCATTTAGAAAAGGACCATCTGGCATAAGTTTGCTGGATGGTCACAATTTTGTGTGATGGAAGGGAGATGCAAGAAAAAATGATTCAGGAGAAAAACATTAAGGGTTATGAACAAGCTGACGTTTCTCCGCGTCGAAAAAAAGCAGTAATCTTATCGATCATTGCTATGGGATTAGGCCAAATTTACAATAAGCAGTATATAAAGGGAATTCTTCTTTTTGCCATTCACCTTTTTAGCTTATATACAATCATTTTTCGCCTTCCGCATGCACTTTGGGGCTTGACTACGCTGGGGGAACAGGCGACGCAATTAAAAAAAGTAGGCAAAATCTATCAAAATGTGATAGGAGACCACTCCATCTTTTTGATGGTGGAAGGGCTCATTACTATTTTTATGCTGATTGTTATCGTATGCATTTATGTAATGAATATTAAAGATGCATATCATATTGGCAGTCTTAGAGAACACGGAGTAAAAATCAATAATTTCCGTCAGACGATTAAATATATATCAGAATATAAATTTCCGCAGATTATCTTATCGATTCCAATGTTGGGGATATTCTTTTTTACCGTACTGCCGATTATATTCATGATCTTAATTGGATTTACGAATTATACAAGAGAAACGATGCCTCCTGCTCATTTAATCGATTGGCATGGCTTTAAAACATTTTTTAATATTTTTAAGATTAAAGCATGGAGCTCCACCCTTTATGGAGTAACATTATGGACGTTTACATGGGCTATTTTAGCAACATTAACTTGTTTTATCGGTGGATTTGCTGTAGCTCTGCTTGTGCAGCAAAAGGAAATTAAATATAAAAAATTGTGGCGTACACTGTTTATTTTGCCTTTTTCTATCCCAATGTTCGTATCTGCTTTAATTTTACGAAATATGTTCAACGGGCAGTTTGGTCCAATTAATCAATACTTAAAGCTGATGGGACTTTCTTCAATTCCTTGGCTGTCTGATCCAATGTGGGCAAAAGTAACGATCCTTTTAGTGAATTTTTGGTTAGGTTTTCCTATTACGATGCTTATGATTATAGGGATACTTACAACGATTTCCAAGGATATGTATGAAGCAGCCGATATAGATGGTGCGACTGCTTTTCAAAAGCTTCGTTTAATTACGTATCCATCCGTTATGATTACTATGGCGCCAATTCTTCTTATGCAGTTTGTCGCTAATATTAACAATTTCAATGTTATTTACTTAATGACAAATGGTAAGCCGACAAATGCAGATTATATGTTTGCTGGGCACACAGATATATTAATCACTTGGCTCTTTAGTTTATCCATGGATGTTGGCCAATATAATTTTGCATCCGTAATCGGTACATTCATCTTTATTGGTCTTTCTATATTTGCCATCTTTAATCTTCGTCGGACAAAAGCTTTTAAAGAGGAGGATTCACATTAATGGGGAAAACAAAAAAACGGATACGTTTGACTTTAAGCTATCTTGCCTTAATCATCATTGCGATTATTTGTCTCTATCCAGCATTTTGGGTGATCTTGGCTTCCTTTCGTCCTGGTACATCCTTATATAGTGAAACATTAATTCCACAAACATTTACGTTGGAGCATTATAAACATCTATTTACTAATATGCCATTTGCCGAGTGGTATATGAATACATTGAAAATTGCGATTATCAGCATGGTTTGTGGAACGATTTCTACCCTTATTTGTGGATATATATTCTCCACATTTCGTTTCACAGGAAAGAAACATTTATTCAGCAGCATACTAATTTTAGGTTTATTCCCAGGTTATATGAGTATGATCGCTGTATATATCCTACTTACACAATTGGATTTGCTTAATACCCATACAGCAATCATTATCTTTTATGTTGCTGGTGCACCATTAATAAATGTATTATTTGCGAAAAACTTTTTTGATACATTGCCAAATGGAATCATCGAGGCCGCACGAATCGATGGAGCAGGACATATGTTGATTTTTTCCAAAATCATTTTGCCATTGTCCAAACCATTAATCGTCTATACATCGTTAATGACCTTTAATGGTGCCTTTACTGATTTCATTTTTGCGAAGCTTGTTCTTCGTTCACCAGAGCAAAAGACATTAGCAGTCGGACTGTTTGATTTAATCGGGAAGAATGTAGCGAGTCAGTTTACTGTATTTGCAGCTGGATGTGTCATGATCGCCTTGCCTGTTACGTTATTGTTTATATTTATGCAGCGATATTTAATCGAAGGGGTTACGGCTGGAGCAGATAAAGGATAAGTGTTAAAACCGGACCGATTGGTTATACAAATATCCATAATATATGGGAATAAATGCAAGAATATAATTTTTTTAAATAAAACATTTCCTAAATAATAGCGATTTTTGGTACATTTAATATAAAATATTAAAATATTCCATCTATTGCATTAGAAAAAAATGTTAATAGTATACGAGATTGGGGGATGAAGGGAATAACTATTACAATCAAAGATGTGGCGCAAAAAGCTAATGTGTCAATTGCCACCGTGTCTCGTGTATTAAATCGTAGTAAACCGGTAAGTGCAGCAGTACGTGAAAAAGTATTACAGACAGTTGAAGAGCTTGGGTTTAAACCTAATTCAGTCGCACGCAGTTTGATAATGAAAGAAAGCTTATTAATCGGTGTACTGATCCCCGATATTTCCAACGCTTTTTTCTCAAACTTTGTAAGAGGGGTAAATAATGAATGTTTTAAAGCAAATTACTCAACGCTTCTTTGCGATACACAAGGGAATTTAGAAACGGAATTGCATTACTTACAGCTTATGAAGGAAAAGTATGTTGATGGAGTAATCATTTTAAGTTCTTCTCCAAATAAAAAGCAAAAATACAAGGAGTTTTTTGAAGTGAATTCTATTCCTGTAGTATTTGCAAGTCATTACGATCAGGACGAGGAGAAATTTTCTTCTATTAATATAGATGAGTTTCAAGCATTTTATGATGCGGTGCAGTATTTAATTGGGCTTGGACACCGTGAAATTGCTATGTTCAGTGGAGATTTAAATTATTATGATTCAGGAATCATCCGCTATGAAGGCTACAAGAAAGCATTATCAGATGCAGGTATTGAATATAATCCGGACTGGTTTTGGGAAGGCGACTACGACGTTCAATCAGGGTATGAAAGAGCAAAAAAGCTGTTCAGTTTGAAGGATAGACCGACTGCACTTTGCTGTGTAAGTGATATGGTGGCGATTGGAGCCATTCGAGCAGCAGAAGAGATGGGCTTCCGTATACCACAGGATTTATCTATTATAGGTTTTGATGATGTTCCTATTGCCGAAGTTTACCGACCATCCATCACGACCGTCCATCAGCCAATATTTGATATGGGCATGCAATCAGTGCAAATGTTATTAAACTTATTAAAAGATAAAGAAAATATGGTAAATGAAGCGAAAATAGTGCCACATAAAATTATTGAAAGGGAGAGTTGTGCAAAATTAATTGATAGTTTGTAAATGTATTAGAAAAGAGGGAAGCAGCTATGAATAAGCAATGGTGGAAAGAAAGTGTAGTTTATCAAATCTATCCGAGAAGCTTCATGGATAGCAATGGGGACGGAATCGGTGATTTACAAGGGATTATTTCTAAATTGGATTATCTAAAGGAATTGGGAATTGACGTTATTTGGCTGTCTCCTGTCTATAAATCTCCCAATGATGATAATGGCTATGATATTAGTGATTATCAAGATATTATGGATGAATTCGGAACGATGGAAGACTGGGATATGTTATTGCAAAATGTCCATGACCGTGGGATGAAGCTAATCATGGATTTAGTTGTTAACCACAGCTCGGATGAACATAACTGGTTTATTGAATCCCGTTCATCTAAGACAAATCCAAAAAGAGACTACTATATTTGGAGACCTGGAAAAGATGGGAAAGAACCGAATAATTGGCAGTCTTTCTTCAGCGGATCTGCTTGGGAATATGATGAAAATTCAGGAGAGTATTTTCTTCACCTTTTCTCAAAAAAGCAGCCTGATTTAAATTGGGAAAACCCAGATGTTCGCAATGAAGTATATACGATGATGAAATGGTGGCTTGATAAAGGAATAGATGGATTCCGAATGGATGTCA